>CAZJJL010000042.1:0-10764 GCA_964546325.1 uncultured Planctomycetales bacterium
GATCTGCTATATGCCGTCGGCCTTCCTCCTCGCTGAATATGTCCTAACACGACATCGCGCGTTTCAAGCCCGGTCATCTCATGGATCGTACGGGCTATATCTTCCGCTTTTCCCGCTCCTTCGGCAACAACGATGATCCAACTAATTTTACCGACAAGATTCCCATCGACGATATCGTGGCAGATCTTCTGCAGATCAAAAGAACACTCGGGGACCAAAGCCTCTTCGCACCCGCCGGCAAGCGCAACTTCCATCGCAATAAAACCCGATGAGCGCCCCATGACCTCAACGACGAATATCCGCTCCATGGAACTTGCGGTATCGCGGATATTATCGATCGCGGTTAATGCCGTATTAACCGCGGTATCAAGCCCGATCGTAAGATCGATCCCGTTTATATCATTATCTATGGAAGCGGGTATCCCGATGCACGGAATCGGATATTCTTTCGTAAACTCATGGAGAGCGGAAAAACTTCCATTCCCTCCCAAGACGATCACACCGTCAATACCGAATTTCTGAAGAGTATCCCAGGCGCGTTTTTTGCCTTCAGCCGTGAAAAACTCGGGGCAACGCATAGTCTTTAAAATCGTGCCGCCTTGATTGATGATCCCTGAAACAGAACGATGGTTCAAAGGCTTAACATCTTCATTGATCAGCCCCCAATACCCTCGGTACACTCCGTAAACTTCGATCTTATGACGCAGCGCCGCGCGCACAACCGCGCGTATAGCCGGATTCATCCCCGGCGCATCCCCGCCCGTAGTCATTACGGCTATTCGCTTAATCCCCAATGAATATCTCCAACCTACTCGGTTATCGGTTTACGGTTAGCGGTTCTCGGTTAAAAACCTAAAGAAAAACTGTTAACCGACAACCGAACACCGAAAAACCACTTTATTATCTATCGCCTATTATGTTCCCGACTCCCAACTCGCCAGATACTTTTTCTGCTCCGCGGTCAACGTATCGATCGTGACTCCCATCGACGTAAGCTTTAAAGCAGCGATATTTGCGTCAATGTCATCCGGGACCTTGAAAACATTATGCTCAAGATCAGCGTAGTTTTGAACGATATACTCGGCGCTCAACGCCTGATTGGCAAAAGACATATCCATAACATGCGCCGGATGGCCTTCGGCAGAAGCCAGATTGATCAAGCGGCCTTCACCCAAAAGATTGATCCTGCGCCCATCTTTCATGGTGAATTCTTCGACATATTCCCTGATCATTTTTCTCTTCTTCGCAAGTTTTTCAATCGCCGGGATATCGATCTCTACGTTAAAGTGCCCGGTATTCGCGATGATCGCTCCGTCTTTCATCACCTCAACGTGCTCCTTACGGATCACATGCAGATCACCGGTAGCCGTAACAAAGATATCTCCGAGTTTTGCTGCGTCTTTCATCGGCATCACTTCAAATCCGTCCATCGAAGCTTCGATCGCTTTCAAAGGGTCTATTTCCGTAATGATCGTCCGAGCGCCCATACCTTTTGCGCGCATCGCAAGGCCCCTGCCGCACCAACCATATCCGGCGATAACAAACACCGATCCGGCGATCAATTTATTGGTCGCGCGAAGGACTCCGTCCATAGTTGACTGTCCGGTACCGTACCGATTATCAAAAAAATGTTTCGTAAGCGCATCGTTAACCGCGATGATCGGATAACGCAGTCTGCCTTCATTTGCAAGCGCGCGCAACCTGATAACCCCGGTCGTTGTCTCTTCAGTGCCTCCGATTATGTTGGCGTAGTCAGACTCAGGAGCCTGGTGGATCATGCCGACAAGATCAGCGCCGTCATCCATGGTCATATCGGGTTTCACCGCGAGCACCGCCTTTAAATGGCTATAATATGTCTTGGTATTTTCGCCTTTAATAGCAAAGACCGAAATACCCAGGTTCTTAACCAAAGAAGCCGCTACATCATCCTGCGTCGAAAGAGGATTCGAGGCGCACAAATACACCTTTGCCCCGCCGGCTTTTAATGTCTCCATAAGAACCGCGGTTTCCGTTGTTACGTGCAGACATGCCGCCACAACTTTACCCTGCAACGGTTTTTCTTTGCGAAAACGCTCAGCTATAAGCCGTAAAACCGGCATATTATTGCGAGCCCATTCAATACGCAGCGCGCCTTTTGCAGCAAGTTTCATATCTTTTACATCGGATTTCATCATAACTCCTTTAGGAAATAGTATTCGGTTTCTCGATCGACTATAATACTGCGCGCTTTATACTTTGCTCGCCGCTTTCTTTAAAAGAGCAGCCTTATCCGTGATCTCCCAGCTAAACTCCGGCTCTGTTCTGCCGAAATGACCATACGCAGCTGTCTTCTGGTAAATCGGGCGCAACAAATCAAGCGTCTTGATAATACCCTTTGGCGTCAGATCGAAATTTTCACGGATGAGTTTAACAAACTTCTCATTGGAAATCTTTCCGGTTCCGTACGTCTCAACGAAAACAGACAAGGGATCCGCGTAGCCGATAACATACGATAACTGCACCATAAACTTATCCGCCAATCCTGCGGCAACGATATTCTTGGCAATATAACGGCACATATACGCGGCCGAACGATCGACTTTAGTCGGATCTTTTCCGGAGAACGCGCCGCCGCCGTGAGGAACCACCCCGCCATACGTATCAACGATGATCTTTCTGCCGGTCATCCCGGTGTCAGACTGCGGCCCGCCGATAACAAATTTTCCCGTCTGATTCACATAATATTTGGTGTTCTTATCGATCAGATCCTTTAATATCGGTCGCGCGATAACTTCCACCATTTCCTGCCGCGCTTTGGCGGTTATCTGCTCGCCGGTCTTATCCAATATCTCTTCCGTATGCTGACAGGCAAGAACCACAGAATCAACGCGCACCGGCGCGTCATTTTCATATTCAACCGTAACCTGAGATTTGCAGTCAGGCCCCAGATACTTCAAGGTATTATTTCTGCGTACATCGGCCATGCGTTTGACAAGCTTATGCGCAAGCGTGATCGGAAGAGGCATCAATTCATCGGTTTCTTTACACGCGTACCCGAACATAATACCCTGATCACCTGCTCCACCGGTATTAACCCCCTGCGCGATATCGGGAGATTGCGCGTTGATCGAGTTAACGATAGCGCATGTATGATAATCAAACCCGTACTTGGGGTCCGTATACCCGATCCCCTCGATAACCTTACGGGCAAGTTTCTGAACATCTATATACGTAGAAGTCGTGATTTCTCCTCCGACGATCAAGAGTCCCATCGTAACATATGTTTCACAGGCTACCCGGCTTGCATTCTTATCTTTATCATGACCTAAAACCTGATCCAGTACCGCGCCAGAGATCTGATCGCATACTTTATCGGGATGACCTTCTCCAACTGATTCGGAAGTGAAAAAATGTTTGTGCACAGCCATGTGTATTACTCTCCTCTTTGTAGGTTTTAAGAAAACTGCTTGTCCGCTTTTTTATAATACTGGGGATCACCGATATCAAACCACGTTCCGCAAAACGTATGCGCGTATACCGTTACGGTCTTGCGCAACCAATCTATATAACAGCCTGTCGCATCACACTTGCCCTTGCATTCCTTAAAATAACGCTGCAAAAGCCCTAAACGCGAAGCCGGGAAATAATATAAACACATGCCTACCAGCGTTGAATGAGGTTTTTCCGGTTTTTCCTGAAAATCGACTACTTTCGACCGGGCATTGATCTTCACAACGCCGTACCTGCTGGCCTCAGACAAGTGCTTGATATCATACACTCCGATAACGGGCGCAGGCGCATGTTTTTTGCAAAACGCGACAAAGTCGTGGAGTTCGCCGTTAAAAAGATTATCGCCTCCAATAACCAACAGGTCATCCTTAATGCGCTTGCGGCTGATCGCAAAATACATATCTCCGATCGCCCCGCGCCTGTCTTCCAGCGTAGACGTCAGATCATCCACCAAACGGATACGCTTAGTGCTCGGATGCTTTGCATGCCATGAACGGAAACGGCCGATGAACTTCGAATTCGTCACCACGATGATCTCGGTTATCGCGGGTATACGCTCAAGCTTCTCTATGATGTAATCGATCATCGGCCTTCCGCCGACGCTCAAGAGCGGCTTCGGAAACGTCTTCGTCAACGGATACATCCGTGTCGCATATCCTGCTGCAAGAATAAGCGCTTTCATCGTTATCCTAAGATCTCCCGTAATTTCCCCTGGCTAAATTCTTCCACTTCACTGCCCGTTGAAAGCCGCAAGGCCTGCGAGGCGATCTCCTGCACCTGGGACATGGAAACGCTGCGCACAATGTATTTAATTTTAGGGATCACAACGGGCGGCATACTAAACTCGTCAAGCCCAAGGCCTAAAAGAATAAGCGCCAACGCCGGCTCTCCCGACATTTCACCGCACATCCCCACCTTTATCCCGGCTGTGTGAGCCGCATCAATAATGTTTTTAATAAGCCGTAAAACCGCCGGATGCGCCGGCTCATATAAATAGGCAACTTTTTCATTGGCACGGTCAACCGCCAGAGAATACTGAATGAGATCATTCGTACCAATGCTAAAGAAATCAGCTTCCGTCGCCAAAAGATCGGCGGTCATAGCCGCAGAAGGCACTTCGATCATCGCGCCGACCTCAATGTTCGGATCAAACGGCTTATTTTCCCGGCGCAACTCCTCTTTGACTTCGTTGAGGATAACATTTGCCTGCCGCAGTTCTTCGATACCCGATATCATAGGATACATCATCTTCAATTTTCCGTGCACCGAAGCGCGCAAGATCGCACGCAGCTGCACTTTAAAGACATCGGGACGCGCCAGACAAAAACGGATAGCGCGCCATCCTAAAAACGGCGTCATTTCACGGGGCATTTCAAACTGCGAAAGGAACTTATCTCCCCCCAAATCGATCGTGCGAATAACAACGGAATGAGGCGCCATCATTTCGGCAACGCCCCGGTACGCTTCATAATGTTCCTCTTCGGTCGGCAACCCATTACGGTTCATATAAAAGAATTCCGTACGATACAACCCGATCCCCTGGCCGCCATGCATTTGTACGGAAGGAACTTCATCGGGAAACTCAATATTACCGGAAATAGCAACGCTCTTGCCGTCATTCGTTACCGCAGGAAGATCCTTGACCGAAAAAAACTGTTCCGTGATGCCGCGTAGTTTCTGCTCTTCGCGACGATAGCTCTCAAGAGTCTCCTCATCGGGATTAACGATAACAATCCCCATGCTGCCGTCAACGATCAAGGTATCCCCGGATTTTATCTTTATGATCGCTTCGCCTAAACCAACGACCGCAGGAATCTCAATGGACTTAGCCATGATCGCCGTATGGCTGGTCTTACCTCCGACATCCGTCACGAACGCGGAAACATTCTGACGATGCATAGCCGCAGTATCAGACGGGGAAAGATCATGCGCGACAACGATAACTTTTTCCTTAATATCCTCGATGCCGCGTTTTGCTTTTCCCAAAAGATTACGCAAAATACGTTTACCGACGTCATTGATATCCGCCGTACGTTCCTTCAAATACTCATCTTCGATCTTAGAAAAAATATCGACGTATTTCTTAAGCACTTCCGAAAAGATGAACGCAACGCAAAGACGGTCTTTTTTAAGGCGCGAGATCACTTCCTCGATGATCATGCGATCTTCCAAAACAAGGATATGCGCGTCAAAGATCTGGGCTTCTTCCTGGCCCATCTCGGTAGCTATCCGCTTCTGTAGCTCAAGGATCTCCTTGCGCGTCTGAATAAGCGCTTCCTCAAAAAGCTGGATCTGCAGCGGGATATCTTCAGCCTTGATCTCCTGCCTCGGGATCGAGAATTCTTCCTTGCCCAACTTGTAAACCGGGCCGATGGTAATACCAGGAGCCGCGGCTATACCTTTTAGCTGTATCATCTTATTCTTCGTGTCCAATGATCTTCTCAAGTTCTGTTAAAGCTGCTTCCGCATCGTCGCCTTCAGCTTCGATAATAATAAAACTCCCCTGCTCTGCGCCAAGCATCAATATCCCCATAATGGATTTGCCGTTGACTTCATCGTTATCACGCCGAACCGTAATACGCGACTCGAATTTATTCGCAACTTGCACGAAGAGCGCGGCCGGTCTGGCATGAAGACCTTGTTTGCTTTTGACAACGACTTTTTTCCTGAGTAACGGCATAGCAGTATCCATTTCGTAGAGTTCCCGGGCTAAAACCCCAGGCACCTTTTATTTGTAAACAAATAGTTCCCGACAAAAACCTTCATCAATAACACACCTGAACCCGTTAAACCGCGATGGAACACATAAGAAACACACCCCGCATCGCGCACAAACAAATCTAAATTTCGTCTATAATACCAAGAATTATTCTTGCCAATTTTGACGAATCGTGACGCACGACATTATTCTCTATAATAACCGTATCATCTTCTAAAACTCTATACCCCATGTTCTTTACATTCCGTAAATCATTCACGACCGGAAATGACCCCTCCTGAGCGTACCGCTTAAGGATATCCGAAGAGATCTCTCCTATATTGACAATGCAATAATCAAAAATACGGGGATGACTATGCGCGGCTATCGCCTTAATATGCTCGGAAACGCTGTAGCCGTCGCTTTCACCCGGTTGAGTCATAATATTACATACATACACCTTGATCGCATCCGAAGCAACAATAGCATCGGTGATCTCTTTGATCAAAAGATTCGGCACAATGCTGGTGTATAACGATCCCGGACCAAAGACAATAAGTTCTGCTTCCTTAATCGCCCGAATAGCTTCCGGCGTAGCGGTATTCTGCTCAGGCTTTAAGACCACACGGGCTATCGGCATACGTACGGTCGGGATCTTATTTTCCCCTTCCATGACCGAACCGTCTTTAAAATGAGCGACCAACACCACGTTATTCAAAGTCGACGGCACAACCTGACCCCGCAAAGCCAAAACCTTGCTCGTCTCTTTCAATGCTTTCTCAAAATCGCCGGTCACTCTCGTCATGGCGGTGATGAATAAATTGCCAAAACTATGCCCGGACAACTCCGAACTTTTATCAAAACGGAACTGAAAGAGATCCCGTAATAATGCCGGCGCATCCGCTAAAGCGACCAAACAGTTCCTGATATCTCCGGGAGGCAGAATATCGAATTCCTGGCGAAGCCGCCCGCTGGAACCCCCGTCATCTGCGACCGTAACAATCGCCGTAAGGTTTGAGCTATATTCTTTTAAACCGCTCAAAAGCGCTGATAACCCTGTTCCTCCTCCAACGGTAACGATCTTCGGCCCGCGGCCTAATTGTTTACGATGGTACAAAATATCAACCAACCCGCCGGAATCCTTGCCGGGGACAAAACCCGCTATTAAAGAACGAACCAAACGCTTAATCCCTAAAATAAGAATAATAATGCCGGATATAATTACAACCGCGTCAAGGATCTGAATGATCCAAAACTCTTCGGAACGTAAATGCGACGATCCTATCACAACCAGGGCAACGCCGAAAGCGGCAAGGCCGATCCACCGTTTTACCCCGATGCCGGGATAAAGCCACTTGAATACGCCGCTATACTCGAACCCGAATTTATTGAAATTAAAGTTTTTTCTCATCTTCCTGGCCGATTATCGTAGCTACTGCATCAGGACTTGCACAACTGCGCAGAGAATCGCGGAAGTATTTATCTTTTAATAAGCGCGAAATACGGGCAAGCGCTTTTAAATGCGGGCCTGCCGAATCTTGCGGGGCGACCAAAAGGAAGAAAATGTATACCGGTTCTCCGTCGAGAGAGTCAAAGTCGACGCCTTTTTTGGACAACCCAAAAGCGGCGACAAGATTGGTAACGCAGTCGCATTTAGCATGCGGGATTGCGACGCCCTGGCCGATCGCCGTAGAACCAAGCGCTTCGCGAGCCATTAACGACTCAATAAGCTTAGCGCGGTTTTTCTTATCAATGCCGCCGGCATTAATAAGCACATCGACGATCTCTTTAACGACGTCTTCTTTCTTTGTCGAATTGATATCCATGACGATTGCAGACTTTGAGAGAAAATCCATAATTTTCATATTATTCTCCTTGCCTTCTTAACCTCTATCCCGAACATAATTAATGGTTACAGTGATATTCCTAGGTTGGCCTTTACCACAAGCCAGGGGCTTTTACCAACCTGGCATTTTACAAAAGTGGAGTCCGTCAAAACGAAAACTTAAAAGCTCCCTCCTCGAAGCGAGATATACGTAACGCTATTTCCGCAAGAAAAACCACGGAAAAATTTAAGCGGGAGACGGGATTCGAACCCGCGACATCAACCTTGGCAAGGTTGCGCTCTAGCCAGCTGAGCTACTCCCGCGTTAATGGTCTATAGTCTATAGACGACAGTCTATGGCAAAAAACCTAAATTCTATCTTTTCAATAGTCTATTGACTATAGACTATTGACCCGATTCTCTTGCTTCAATATGGGCGGAAGAGGATTTGAACCTCCAAGGGTCTCCCCAACAGCTCCTAAGGCTGCCGCGTCTGCCAATTCCGCCATCCGCCCAATTCAACAGCGGATCTTCTTCTATACGCGTGCTTTTTACACACGACTCAATACTGACGACACACTACTAAAAAAATGAGCCTCCCGCGACTCGAACGCGGCACAGCCACCTTAAAAGGGTGGTGCTCTACCAGATGAGCTAGAGGCCCGAAATTTAGGTTACTTTTCATTACCTCTAGCTCACTCTTGCGAGTTCCGAGGCACCCCCCGGAACGAGTCAAGAGGGAGCTGCTAGAGGCCACGCTTGCAATATCAATCCGGAACTGATCTAGAGCCTATAGACCCCCTATGGGCTCCTCACTCCGTCAGGGGTTAGAATTCCGTAAGTTCTTTATCCTTCAACTTCAAGATATCTTCGACCTTTGCGATATAGCTATCCATCTTCTTCTGCAGCTCATCGATACTCCTGAACTTGTCATCTTCGGAGATCACTTTATCTTTTTCAAGTTTCTCGATGGCTTCTTTGGCATCGCGACGGATCGTACGCAAAGAAACTTTTCCGTCTTCCGCCATCTGATGTATCTGTTTGATCATCTCTTGACGACGGTCCTTCGACAACGGAGGGATCGATAAACGAACGACCTTCCCGTCATTTGACGGCGTAATGCCTAAGTTTGATTTCTGGATTGCTTTCTCTATCTCAACGATCGCGGACACATCCCACGGTTGAATAACGATCATATGCGGATCAGGAACCGTAATCTGCGCCATCTGCTTTAAAAGAGTAAGCGTCCCGTAATAATCAATATGCAAGCCTTCAACCAAATGCGGGCTTGCCCGGCCGGTACGCACTTCAGCGAAGTTGCGGTTGACCGCTTCAATCGACTTTTTCATTTTATCATCTGCTCCATGCAGCACTTCTTTGGCAGTCATAGGTACACCCCCTGATTAGCAGACCACGGTGCCGATTGCATCGCCCAGCACCACGCGCTTAATATTGCCGACTTTAGCCATGTCGAAAACGACGATTGGCAGTTTATTATCCATACACAAACTCACCGCGGTAGCATCCATAACTTTAAGACGCTTTTTCAAAACATCGATATACTGAAGGCGGACATACCGTTTCGCCTTTTTATCTTTCATGGGATCGGCTGAATAAACCCCGTCCACTTTTGTTGCTTTTAAGATGGCATTGGCGTTGATCTCCATAGCTCTTAATGCCGCGGCCGTATCCGTCGTAAAATACGGATTACCGGTACCCGCAACAAAGATAACAACACGCCCTTTCTCAGGATGTCGTATCGCTTTACGCCTAATATACGGCTCAGCGATCCTCTGCATCTCCATAGCGGTCATAACACGGGTAGGGACATCCATCTTTTCTAAGACATTCTGAAGAGCCAGGCCGTTAATGACCGTAGCGAGCATGCCCATATAGTCGGCTACCGAACGATCCATATCAAGCCCGCGAGACGCCGTGTTCTCTTGCCCGCGGAAGATATTACCGCCACCCAGGACGATGGCTATGTCAACACCCAACGCCTTAACGTCTTTTATCTGCTTGGCAATAGAAACAAGCACGCCATGGTCAATCCCATGCGAGCCTTTTCCCTGCAACGCTTCGCCGCTTAACTTCAGAACAACACGCTTATACGCCGGTTTTTGCATTATGCCCCTATTTTATATCGAACAAATCTGCGGACAATAAGATTTTCGCTAAACTTAGCAAACAAGGTGCTCAAATAATCATTGACGGTGATACTCGGATCCTTTACAAACGGCTGCTGCAAGAGACAATTTTCCTTATAATAAAGGTCTTTATTTTTCTCCTGGTCAATGATCTCTGCCGGAACGTCTTCTTTCTTGACATATGCCGGGTTACAGGCTGCAATATGCATCGCGATATCTTTCGTGAATTGACAGAAATCCGGGCTGCGAGCCACAAAATCGGTTTCGCAGTCAACCTCAAGAAGCACGCCGATCTTGTTGCCCATGTGGATATAGGCTTCAACGCGACCTTCTTTAGCGGCGCGATCAGACTTCTTAGCGGCGATTTCAAGCCCACGCTTACGCAAAAGGGCCGCTGCTTTTTCAATATCCCCCGTACTATCCTCAAGCGCTTTTCTGCAGTCAGCAATACTTGCTGCGGTTAATTCGCGCAATTCCTTAATTGAATCTAAACTCACTGCCATGATAAGTACCCTGTCCCTGGACACCGTAGGCATAACCTACAGGCCCTTTTTCACCCGCCCTTATGAGGCGACGCCCCTTTGCCATTCATACACCGACAAAAC
>CAZJJL010000043.1:0-4791 GCA_964546325.1 uncultured Planctomycetales bacterium
CCAGGCTCTTTGAGTTGTTCAAACAAGTAAAGATTAAGTAATGTTATTTTGCCTGCGTGATAGATTCTGCGCACTGCGCTTCGTTTTTTGTGTCGCGGGTCCTGTCAAAGCACATTTTTCGCGGGGACGCTTGTTTTGCCCCAGCGTGGCAAAACGGCGCTCGGCTCCAGCCCCTCGCTCTCGCTAGAAGTATTCTACGGGCGAACCATGCCCGCTCGGGGCTTCCGACGCCCCGCGTAAAACATGCTTTGTCACCCGCGAACAGGCAGATAATGGATAAAGGTATTATATTTCACCGCCTCTGGCGGAAAACAGACGCACGACTCAATACCCACGACACACGACTAAACTTGTAACTGTGTTCTTGTGACGTTGAAACCCAGGTAGTTTTATCAGTACATCAATATGTCAACCTATTCGCTTTATATTAACGGTCAGTTTAAGGAAACTAGTCAAACGCATGATGTGATCGATCCGTCGACGGGTCAAGTATTTGCGCAGGCAGCGTTTGCTTCGCGTGAAGACATTGAAGAAGCGGTCATCGGCGCGCGGCTTGCGTTTGATTTCGGAGAATGGCCGCGATTGCCGCTTGCCGAGAGAAAACAATATATCCGGAAAATCTGCGAGGGCATCCTTGAAAAAGCCGCTGAACTTGCGGCACTTGAAACGCGTAATACCGGCAAGCCGATCAAAGAATCGACATTTATGGATATTCCTTCTTCCGCCAATACCTTCCGGCACTTTGCCGATCATCTTGAAGAATACCTTAAGTCGGAAACCATCGATGTCGAGAACGGGCAGTCAACGCTTGTCCGGGAACCCCGCGGCGTTGTCGCGCTGATCGTCCCCTGGAATTACCCGCTTCTCATCGCCTCATGGAAACTTGCCGCTGCCTTGGCAGCAGGAAATACCGTGATCCTGAAACCGTCAAGCCTGACACCCGTAACAACGCTTGAGCTGGCAAAGATCATTCATGCCGTTGGTTTACCGAAAGGCGTGGTTAATATTATAAACGCAGATGGCGATTTGATCGGAGAAACTCTTTGCAACGATGATCGCGTTGATATGATCTCATTCACCGGGAGTAATGAGATCGGGAAAAAGATCATTGAGCGGTCAGCGACTTCCGTCAAAAAACTCACGATGGAGCTCGGGGGAAAATCAGCGGCGATCGTTTGTAAAGATGCGGATATTGAGCTTGCCGTTAATGGATCGCTTTGCTCGAGTTTCTTGAACGGCGGACAAATGTGCACGCAGATGTCGCGGATCTTTGTCGATGAAGGCATCTATGAAGCATTTGTCAGTGAATTTGTTGCCAAGGCCAAAAAAATAAAAGTCGGCTCAGGCGCCGATCATGAAACGCAAATCGGTCCTCTGGTGTCGAACGCACAACAGAAGCGATGTAAAGATTTTGTTGATAGCGCAAAACGGGAGGGCGCGCAGGTCCTTTGCGGCGGCGGTGTCCCGGAACATGCGGGTTTTTATTTCGAACCGACGGTTCTTGCGGGCGTGACGAATGCTATGGAGATCTTTCGTTCGGAAGTTTTTGGCCCCGTTGTTTGTATCTGTAAATTCGATTCGCGCGATGATGCGATAGCGCAAGCAAACGACAGCGATTTTGGCCTTGCCGCCAGTGTTTGGTCGGCGGATGCCAGGAACGCGGAAGCGATCGCGCAACAATTGAACGCAGGCACTGTTTGGATTAATACGTACGGTATGTTTTATCCGGAGTTGCCGTATGGCGGGTTTAAGCAGAGCGGTTTTGGCAAGGAGTTGGGCAGGGACGGTTTTTTTGAATACACCCGGCTAAAGAATGTTTTTGCGGATCAGACCAAGAACGCCAAGCCGCTCGTTAATTATTGGTACGGCTAATGTATATACGGGATGGAAGAGGGGAGCGAGTGCTATGGATGTCATGAAGCTTTTAGAGGAACGCGCAAAAGAATTTCCGTCAAAACCGGCAGTGGTTGCCCGGGGCAACGCCGTTACTTTTTCGCAACTTAAAGAAACGGGTTTTAAGCTTGCTCACAGCCTTAAAGAAGTGGGCGTTAAAAAAGGCGACAAGGTTGCTCTTTATCTTCCGGGTTGTCCGGAGTATGTGTATAGTTACTTAGCGCTTTGGTGTCTTGGCGCGGTAGCGGTCCCTCTTGATTATATGTTAACGGATGACGAGTTGATCTCTTGCATAAGCCATTCTGAAGCAGTGCTTTTGATCGCCCGTCCTAAACCCATCGTTTCTTTCGAGAAAATAAAGAATGTCTGTCTTGCCCTTAAGCATATTGTTGTGTGTCAATCATCGGACCCCGCATTTCCATCGGTAGAGTCGCTTCTGGAAAAAGGCTCTTCCTCTTTGCTTCGGTCGAGCGCGACCGACCGGGATCGCGCGATAATCTTCTATACGTCCGGTACGACGGGAAAGCCCAAAGGCGTTTTGATCAATTACCGGCAGTTAGGCGCGCCTCCCGAATCAATGGGATTTTTTGTGGGAGACCTCTCCCATAAAGATGTGGCGTTGTGCGCATTGCCTTTTTCGCATCTGGGCGGGCTTATTTATATCTTGAATTGTATTTCTTTTGGGATGACGTTTGTTTTAATGGAGCGTTTTATACCCCTTGAATTCCTCAAAAATATTCCGCAGTACAAGGTAACTTGTTTTTGGATCGTTCCTTCGATGTATTACGCGTTTTTACAGCTTAAAGAATTCGAGAGTATTGACTTATCGAGTTTGCGTTGGATGGTTACCTTCGGCGCGTCTAATTCTCCCGACGCATTGCGGCGTTTTCAGCAGTATTGTCCGGACGCTCATTTATTGAATGGATGGGGTCTGACCGAGACGAATGCGCCGACGACCGTTATTCCCCGAGGCTCAAAGAACATCGAAAGCGTCGGAAGGACTGCGCCATGGATCGAGGTAAAGATTTTTGATGACGCCGATAAACCGCTTCCCACGGGCAGTGTCGGAGAAGTCGTGGTCAAAAGCTGGGTAGTTACGGAAGGTTATTTTAAAGACCCTGCTTTAACCGCGGAGACGATCAAGAGCGGGTGGTTCCATACCGGAGACCTGGGCAGATTGGATGCCGAAGGGTTCTTGTATATCGTCGGCAGAAAGAAGGAAATGATCAAAGTCGCCGGAGAAATTGTCTTTGAGCCGGAAGTCGAATCGGTCATCCATAAGCATCCCGCTGTTGCAGAGACCGCGGTTATCGGAGTCCCCGATTCGTTGCGCGGGGAGATCCCTAAAGCGTTCATTGTTGTTAAGCCGAATGAGGAGATAAGTCCCGAAGATATGCGTCAATTTTGCCGGCAGCATCTGGCGCATTTTAAAGTCCCGCATTATTTTGAATTCGTTTCCGAGTTGCCTAAAAATCGTACCGGTAAGGTCGATAAGGAATTGCTGCGCAGGAAAAACTTCTAGCATCACGAGCAGCCGGGGTTCGACGAAATACCTTCCGGTTCGTTTAGCTATCGACGGCACATAGGGAGTCATATGCGCCACATACAAAAAGGCAACGTAAAGGAAAGCCTGCGTGTTTCTTTCTGGGACGGATTCTTTTGTTCCTGCATGTCCGGTTTTGTTTCCGACTATTTGACTCCGTATGCGTTGGCCTTAAAAGCTACGCCGGGAGACATCGGTATTTTAAGCGCTACTCCCAGTTTGGTCGCTACGCTGACACAATCTAAATCCCCGGATCTTACGGAACGGTTACGCAGCCGAAAAAAGACCATGGGGATTTTTGTTTTGCTGCAGGCATTGGTATTGATCCCCATCATGGCGATCCCCTATGCGTTTCAATCAAGCCCCATAATCGCGCTCATTATTTTTGCGACTATTTTTACTGCGCTGGGAGGCCTGGCCAATCCTCCGTGGGCATCCCTTATGGCAGAATATATACCTTCGAGAAAACGCGGGCAGTATTTTGGCTGGCGTAATAAAGTGCTCGGCATCGTAACCGTCATCGCATCGGGTATATCCGGGCTTATCCTGTATTTTCTGACGCACGACGTATTCGGAGCGTTTCTCTTAATTCTTACGTTAGCGTGTGTCTGCCGGCTTATTTCTTTCTACTTTTTGACACGCATGTATGAGCCTCCTTTCCGTCCGGAAGAGCAGGCATACTTTAGTTTCTGGGATTTTATCCGTCGCATGCGTTATTCAAATTTTGCCAAGTTTGTTTTATTTGCGGCAAGCTTCAATTTTTGCGTGCAGATCGCAGCGCCGTTTTTTCCTGTTTTCATGCTGAAGGACCTGCAGTTCAGTTATTTAACATACATGCTTTTAACGATAGCTACGACTGCCACCCAATTCATTGCGATCGGCCGCTGGGGAAGATTGGCGGACCGCGCCGGCAATATAAAAGTGCTTAAAGTATGTTCACTTCTCATCGCGTTCAATCCCGCACTTTGGGTTATTTGTCAGCATCCGGCGTACCTTGTTTTTGCGCAGATCGCCGCAGGTTTTTCATGGGCAGGATTTAATATTTGCGCCACTAATTTCATTTATGATGCCGTAACACCGCAGAAGCGGATGCGCTGTATTGCTTATTTTAACATGCTCGTCGGATTGGGTGTTTTTTGCGGCGCGTTTTTGGGAGGTTTTTTGGCCACGAGGCTTCCGGCCTTCCTTGGATATCGGTTATTGACGCTTTTTTGTATCGCTACGGTTTTACGGCTTGCGGTTGTTTTGTTCTTTGCTTCGCGTATTAAAGAAGTGCGTCTTGCGACAGAACCGATGAAAAAACGCGATCTTTTGTATAGCGTCATCGGCGTTAAACCGTTAAACGACGGCCAACG
>CAZJJL010000043.1:4801-10749 GCA_964546325.1 uncultured Planctomycetales bacterium
GGATCTCTCGGTTCCTTAATGAAAAGGAGCAGTATGCGTGATATCAAGGAGCTTTCACAGACTGAGCTGGAAAAGGTTATGATAGGCTGGGGCTTGAAGCGTTTTTACGCCGCCGAAGTTTTCAAATGGATTTTTCAGAAGGGTTCGGTTGATTTTTCCAAAATGACCAACCTTCCGCAAGGGCTGCGTAAGAAACTCAGCGAGGAGTTTTCGGTTACCGGACTTTCCATAAAGGAGACCGTTACCTCAAATGACGGGACAGAAAAGTTCTTGCTGGAACTTTCTGACGGGAATGTTGTCGAGGCGGTGATCATCCCCGCTTCCCGTCGCGTTACCGTTTGTATCTCTTCCCAGGCCGGATGTAAATTTTCCTGCCGCTTCTGCGCAAGCGGGATGAGCGGATTTAAGCGTGATTTAAGCGCCGCGGAAATAATAGACGAGGTTTTGCTTTTAAAAAACAGGCTTCTTTCCCAAAAACGCGTGCT
Source organism: uncultured Planctomycetales bacterium (assembly GCA_964546325.1). GTDB lineage: Bacteria > Omnitrophota > Gorgyraeia > Gygaellales > Profunditerraquicolaceae > DAONEO01. The sequence continues at coordinate 5,287 of CAZJJL010000043.1, forward strand.
GACGCATGTTGTATTCATGGGGACAGGAGAGCCGTTCGATAATTACGATAATGTTTTGCAGGCAGCGAGGATCTTAAACGACGATGCCGGATTTAACATCGGTGCCCGCCGCATCACTATTTCTACGTGCGGTATCATCCCCGGTATAAAACGCATGGCAGAAGAGGGGCTGCAGGTTGAGCTTTCGATCTCTTTGCATGCCGCTGACGATAAAACGCGGCAAAAGCTTATGCCGGTCAATCAAAAATATCCGTTGAGGGATTTAATGAAAGCGTGTCAAGAGTATGTTGCGCGCACGAACCGCCAGATCACTTTTGAATATATACTGTTGGCAGGGGTAAACGCTGATTTGCAAACCGCTCGGAAATTGGGTATACTATTGCAGGGCGTGCGCCTGGCTAAAGTGAATTTGATCCCGGCAAATGTTGTTCCCGGCTCAGGCTTGAATCAGCCTGTGCATGAAGAGATATCGGCGTTTAAACAGGCGCTCCTCCGGGCGGGGATCTATGCGACGGTGCGAAGTTCTCGCGGTGAAGATATCGAAGCCGCGTGCGGCCAATTGAGATTGCGTTATGAGAAAAACAAGCCGTAAGATTATGGTTAAAACAAGAGGCATTCCGGTAACGGGCGTGCTTTTTTTTTGTTTTCTGCTTGTTTGTCCTCTCGCGGGGTGTGATCAAAAAGAGGTCGTTAACCGTGACTCAAAAGGTAGCACGATAGTTTGTTTCGGCGATAGCTTGACCTATGGATACGGCGTTGAGCGCGGCAGCGATTATCCGACGGTTCTTTCGCGCAAGGTCGCTTTGCCGGTTATTAATGCGGGTGTCAATAGCAATACGACTGATCTTGCCAAAGGGCGTATCAAGACGGATGTTTTAGCGCACGATCCGTATATTGTGGTTATTGAATTCGGTGCCAATGATTTCATGACCAAGATCCCCTTAGGCAAAACCCTTGAGAATCTGCGTGAGCTGATACAAGAGTCGCAATCAGACGGAGCAATGGTTTTTCTTGTTGATGTCAGCGCAGGGTTGTTGATGCAGGAGTACCGGGGCGCATATTCCCGTCTTGCCGCTCAAACCGGCGCTGTTTTTGTCCCGGATGTCTTGACCGGCATCATTACCAATCCCCGCCTGAAGAGCGATTTTGTGCATCCAAACGCCGCCGGGTATGACCTTATCGCGGGAAGGATACATAAAGCCCTTCTGCCTTATTTAGTTAAAAAAGGCCCTTCTCAAAAGATCGCCGGAAAGTGGAGGTAAAAATCCCGCTTTAGTAGAAAAAAGTCAACAGAAAGTGGAATCAAGTGCTTTACCTTTTTTCAATTCCTCTATACAATATAGATTCATGGTTACCGCTATAGTCTAACAAGGGGGCTTTGAGTAATGCCCAATCTTTTCGCGACGTTCTTGGAGCAAAAAGTATTACACATCGATCTTCCTCCCCGGCTGTTGCAGTTTCTCCTTTCACTATTAATTATTATTCCCCTGACGCTTTTCTGCGTTTTTAGTTTCATGCACACGTATACGCAACAAACTAATATTGAGACCGCCCGCTATGATACGATCGCGCAATTGTCGACTACTATTTTGCATGAGCGTTTGAATAAACTCGTTGATTTAGCGGAATCGTTTGCTTCGCGTCCGCGGGTTGTTGAATATGCTGTTGCCGGAAGATGGAATGACGCCGTTGAGGTATTACGGGGCGTTCCCGGACAGTTTCCCTTTATTGTAGGAGTAGGTATTTTTGACGAGCAGGGGACATGTCAGGGAGGTGTCCCTGATTTTTCGCCTTCCTTGGGGAAGAACTTTGCGTATCGGGATTGGTATAAAGGGGTTTCTTATGCGTGGCAGCCGTATATTTCCGAGTTATACCGGCGCTTGACAAAGCCGCACTATAATATTGTCGGGGTTGCGGTGCCTATCCTCTATCATGTGAAGGAAGGACGGATTGTTTCTGCTGCGGGGGATGAAGAAGGCGAGGTCGCGGGGATCCTCAATGTTCATGTTCGTAACGAGATCCTGGGAGAATGGATTAACGAGGTAGAAAAATTTAAAAAGGGCGCGTTTTTGTTCCTTATCGATAAAAACAAGAATCTTGTGTATCATCCGGGATATGATCCGGGAAAAGATATCCTTAGTTATCGCCAAACCCTGCAGGGCCTTTTGCTGGGGAAACAGGGCTTTGCGCATGGTTTTGTGGTCGATCAGGTTACCTCGCAGCGGTATTTTATGACCTATACATCCTGCGGAGCGCATGATTTTGGGATCGTTTTAGCAGTGCCTGAAGGGATAGCATTTGCGGCAAGGAACCAACAGCTTAAACTCCTTGTTTTTCTCTATATACTCCTGGTTATTTTTGTTTGGTTGATAACCTATTTTATTGTACGGTTGGTTGTTTTGCGCCGGAGCACCGATCTGCGCATTGCTGAATCGGAGCACCGCTACCACGATCTGTACGACTCTCTTGTCGATGGTGTTGTGAGCGTTACATTAAATGGCAGGATCATTGAGGCAAATAAGGCATATATCCGCATGATCGGATATGACCTTGAAACGCTCAGGACAATGACGTACCAACAGTTGACACCGGCGTCTTGGCATGCATTTGAAGAAAAGGTCGTTTCCGAGCAGGTTCTTGTGCGAGGATATTCGGATGAATATGAAAAAGAGTATACTAGAAAAGACGGAAGTATACTGCCGGTATCTCTGAAGACCTGGGTCGCGCGCAACAGTGTTGATGACAGCATGTTTTATTGGGCGATTGTCCGCGATATCAGCGATCGTAAACGTTTGGAAGCGGAGTTGAATGCCTATAGCGTCGGGCTCGAAAAATTGGTTTCAGAGAGGACGATAGCGTTGCGTTCGTCGGAAGAAAAATATCGCGGGCTTATTACGCATATGAACGAAGGTGTTGTTTTGCATGAGCTTGTTTTTGACGCGCAGCATACTCCTATTGACTACCGTATTTTGGATGTTAATAAGGCGTTTGAAGAAATCACCGGGATACGCAGGGATATGGCTGTGGGTAAATTAGCCACGCAGGTTTATAATACGCAGGAGCCGCCTTATTTAAGTGAGTATTCCCGCGTTGTTTTTACCGGGGAACCGCTTTATTTGGAAAATTATTTCTCTCCGATGCAAAAGCATTTCGCTATTTCCGTTTATTCGCCGCAGCCGGGACAATTCGCCACCATATTCATGGATATTACGGAACGGAAACGTTCCGAAAATGCTTTGCGTGCAAGTGAAGAACGCTTCCGCAGGGCATTTAACGATTCGCCTTTTCCTATGATTATTCATGCGGAAGACGGTGAAATCGTGCGGATCAACCGGGAGTGGACTGCGAGCACCGGGTATTTGTCCGAAGATATACCTACTATCGAAAAGTGGGTTTCAAAAGCATACGGAGAGAATCAAGGTCATGTTAAAGAAGGCATTCTAAAACTGTATCGCTTAGAAGAGCGCGTTAGAGAAGGTGAATTTGAAATCAGGACGAAATCAGGTTCTCTGCGGGTATGGGATTTTAGTTCTGCGCCGTTGGGGAAGCTGCCTGACGGCAGGCGGATTATTTTATCCATGGCTATGGATGTTACCGGACGTAAAGCGGCAGAAATTTCTTTGCGTCAAAGTGAAGAGCGTTTCAGAAATTTGTTCGAGAATATGTCAAGCGGAGTTTACGTGTATCAGGTCGTCGATGACGGAGCCGATTTCATTATTATTGATTTTAATAAATCTGCGGAACGCATTGAAAAGCTCGATAGGAGTGAGATTATTGGTAAAAGCGTGCTTTCCCGATTCCCGGCTATCAGGGAATTCGGCCTATTGGATGTTTTCAAGAGAGTATGGCAGACGGGGAAGGCAGAGGTTTTTCCCGTTCATTTTTATAAGGATGCGCGTATTTCGGGGTGGAGGGAGAACCATGTGTATAAGCTTCCGACGGGTGAAATTGTCGCTGTTTATGATGATGTAACTGAGCGTAAGCAATTTGAAGAAGCCTTGAAGTTGACGCAGGCTGCGGTTGATCGGGCTTCTGATATGGTATTTTGGGTCGGAAAAGATGCAAAGTTTATTTATGCCAATGAGCAGGCATCTAAAAGCATGGGGTATTCGCAACAGGAACTCCTCGGGATGACGGTCTTTGATATTGATCCGAATTTTTCGAGAGAACAATGGCCTTTACATTGGGAAAGACTTGAAAAGGAAAAAGCATTTCTTTTGGAAGCAACGCACCTTACGAGACAAGGGGTACTCTTCCCGGTTGAAGTTTCGATAAATCTTATCGAGTATGAGGAGAAGAAATATATCTGTGCGTTTGTGCGCGATATTACGGAGCGCAAGAAGGCGGAGCAAGAAATTAAAAAGCTCAACGAGGAGCTTGAGGTTCGCGTTATGCAGCGTACCGCTCAGTTAGAAGAGGCAAATAAAGAGTTGGAGGCGTTTAGTTATTCCGTATCGCATGATTTACGGGCTCCTTTGCGCAGTATGGATGGATTCAGCCAGGCAGTGTTGGAAGATTATCAGGATAAGCTTGAGCCGCAAGGGAGAAATTACCTTTTGCGCATTCGACAGGCTGCGCAGCGCATGGGCGATCTCATCGAGGATCTTTTGAACTTATCTCGTGTTGGCCGGAGCGTAATGCGTATTGAGCAGATTGATTTGGGGGTCCTTGCCCGAGAGGTCGTGCAGGAGATCAGGGCAACAGGGCCGGAGAGGGATGTTGAAGTTATAATCGCAGACGGGTTGGTAGTCAAAGCAGACGGGCATTTGATGAAGATATTACTGGATAATCTTTTGCGCAATGCCTGGAAATTTACCGGAAAAATGGAACAGGCTGCGATCACCTTTGATCAGACTGTTATTGATGGACAGCGAGTTTTCTTTGTGCGCGATAACGGCGTAGGGTTTGATATGAAGTATGCGGGAAAACTTTTTACCGCATTTTCGCGCCTACATTCGGAGGCCGAGTTTCCCGGCAGCGGGATCGGTTTAGCGTTAGCGCGCAGGATCATCGCGCGGCATGAAGGAACATTGTGGGCAGAGAGCACTCTTGGTAAAGGAGCGACATTTTATTTTCGATTACCCGAATAAGGAGTGGTATAATGGTGAAGAAAAATTATATTTTGTTAATTGAGGATAATCCGGATGATGCCGCACTGATACAGCGTTCTTTTAAAAAAAACAATATCCACAACGAAATAGTCCATATTAACGACGGAGCAAAGGCAATAGATTATTTTGCCTGTCAGGGGGACTATGCAGGAAGGGACCCGCGCGAAATACCGACGGTTGTCTTGCTGGATATAAAGTTACCCAAGTGCAGCGGCTTTGAGGTGCTTCAAACGATCCGCGCCGGGGAATACACGAAATTCCTGCCTGTGGTAATATTGACTTCGTCAAAAGAAGAACGGGACGTGACCAACAGCTATCAAAACGGCGCCAATAGTTTTGTGCGTAAGCCGGT
>CAZJJL010000044.1:0-4052 GCA_964546325.1 uncultured Planctomycetales bacterium
CTTCCTTATTCTTAAAAAAAGGACCGTCGCATGTTCCGCAATAAGATACACCTTTACCGACAAAAGCGTCTTCTTGGCGAACTCCCAATCTTTTTGACCAAGCGCCCGTGGCTAAAATAACCGTTTTTGAAACAAGCTCTTTTCCTTCCGTCTTAACCAGAAAAGAGCTGCCGCGCGGATCGCTCATGTGCGCTATAGAGATGACTTCTTCGTTCAGAAGAGGCACCCCGACATCGGTTGTTTGTTTTACGCACAATGCTATAAGTTCGTCGGTTTTGATCCCGCCCGGAAAACCGGGAAAGTTCTCAATAGTCTCCGAAAGCACTATTTGACCTCCGGGGACCATTTTTTCGATCATAACACTATTAAGCCTGTACCTACCGGCATAAAGCCCTGCGGTAAGCCCTGCAGGTCCTGCTCCGATTATAACCGTATCGTACATTGTCTACCTCGTATCCAATAATAAATTATGAACGGCGGGTGCGCATGAACGCTTCGATCGAACGGTCATAGGTACGTTCAGCGTGCGCGGAAAAATAACATGCGGGTAATTCCGATTGCCCCCGGTGGTAAGCCACGCATTCACAACAAATCCCTTTTCGGGAGCACGGCTCATAGGTACAGTTGCAATTATGCAGGTTTACTTTTTGGTTTGCACAATTTTTCATGGCCGGCCTTTTTTTTCAACTGATTGATCTTTGCGCGGTTCTTTAACGAATCGATCACCGAAGAATGGTCTATAATAAGCGTTCCGTTCAAATGATCGACTTCATGTTGAAAAACCGTAGCCAGGAGGTCTTCTGCTTCTATATGCACCGCATTGCCGTATTCATCAAGAGCTTCAACGGTCACCTTTTTAAAGCGTTTCACCTTAACCCCGACTCCCGGCACGCTCAAACACCCTTCTTCCATACTTTGCGCGCCTTCTGAATGCACGATAACCGGATTGATCAGTTTATATAAACCGCTGCCCGCATCAACAACGATCAACGCCTCATTGATCCCTACCTGCGGAGCAGCCAGACCGACACCGCGGACATCATACATAAGCTGCGCCATTTTACTTAAAATTGCCCGGTGAGTGTCCGTAACTGTTTTCACGGCACGGCATTTTTCCCGCAAAACAGGCTCTCCAAAAGAAGTAAGACTAAGATTTATTTCTTTCATTGACCATCACCACGCTTGGTTTTAATACCCGGGCCTGCGCATCATCAACAAGCACATACGAAACGATAATAACTTTATCGCCAACACAAGCGCCTCTCGCAGCGGGTCCGTTCAAACAGATAACCCCTGAACCCGACTTGCCTTTTATAGCATATGTTTCAAGGCGCAATCCCGTATTCAGATTCAAAACCTCGACTTTTTCCCATTCTAATATGTCGGCCTTTGCCATAAGCGCCGCATCGATCGTAATGCTGCCCTTATAATACAAATTGGCCTCGGTAACCGTGGCGCGATGGATCTTTGATTTCAACATTGTTCTTAACATGCCACAACACTCCTTTTACGCGATTTTCCATGAATAAGCTTATACGTCTGCTGCGCGATCATATATTCCTCGTTCGTTGGGATGACTAACACTCTCGGTCTCTTTTTAAGATGGTCGAAAAGTCCCGCAACGATCTCTTCGCGGACATTTTTTTGATTCTCGCCGATCCCGGCAGTAAAAACAAGCGCGTCACATCCGCTCATGATCGCGGTATATGCGCCGATATATTTTTTTATACGGTATACAAAGACCGAAAGAGCTAACCGCGCCCTCTTATCTCCCGCCCGCCTTCTCTCATCCAACACCCGCATATCATTGCTTAATCCGGAGATCCCCTTTAAACCACTTTCCTTATTGAGCATCGCATCGATACCCGCGGGATCGAGTTTTTCTTTGTGCATAATGTGCGGGATCAACGCCGGATCGATATCGCCGCAGCGAGTCCCCATAATAACTCCTTCAAGAGGAGTAAACCCCATACTGGTATCAACCGATTTCCCGAAACGAACCGCAGCAATGCTACAGCCATTGCCTAAATGACAGGTAATGATCTTTAATTTCGAAATCGGCTTTTGTAATACCTTTGCCACAAGACACATATTGGTGGCTTGTTCCGTGAAAACCGTACTTTCGGATACCTGCTTTCTCGTAATATTTATACGGGATGCCGTAAATATACGCGTAGTCAGGAATAGTTTGGTGGAACGCCGTATCAAATACGGCAACCTGCGGTACCCCCGGCAAAAGTTTTTTACACGCCAAGATACCCGCCAGATTCGCCGGATTATGCAACGGAGCTATAGACCCGCACTGCCTGATCTTTCGTATCACCTCATTATTGACCGCCACAGGAGCCTTAAAGGATTCCGCGCCATGCACCACGCGATGGCCGATAGCCTGAACACCATCGACCTTCTCAAGGATATTTTTTAACCCCGCGTAATGGTTTTGTACCGGAGATCCTTCTTCACCGATATGTTCGATCGAGCCTTTATCGATGAACTTTGTATGAGGAAGATCGAATATTTTGTATTTTATGGATGAACTTCCGCTGTTGATAACGAGTATTCTCATGTCTACTGCGCCCTTATCGCCGTGACTGCTGCGCAATCGACAACGTCATGAACCGAGCACCCGCGCGAAAGATCGCTGCATGGCTTATTTAATCCGAGAAGTATGGGGCCTAAGGCGCGCGCCTTAGCCAATCGCTCAACCAATTTATAACAAATGTTTCCGGCATCAAGGCTGGGAAAGATAAGCACATTCGCGTTACCCGCGACACTGCCGTTCGGATCCTTAATACGGCCGACTTCCGGCACCAAAGCGGCATCGGCCTGCATCTCTCCGTCAAAGAGCAAATCCGAGGTCATAGTCGACAAAATCTTCTTAGCTTCCGCGATCTTTTCTGCTGATTTACTCTGAGCGGACCCTTTCGTTGAATAGCTTAAAAAAGCCACGCGGGGCGGGATATCCAAAAGTTTTGCGGCCAAATCCGATGCCGAAAGCGCAATACAGGCAAGCTGCCGCGGGTTTGGCTCAGGAATTATACCGCAATCCGCAAAAATAAACGTCCCATCCTGTCCAAACGAGCATTCGGGAACTGCCATGATAAAACAACTACAGGCAATCGTAATACGATCACTAATCCCTAAACAGTGGATCGCAGCTCTGGCCATATCCGCAGTCGTATGCGAAGCACCCGCAACAAAACCATCGAATTTTCCGTCACGCGTCATCATAGCCGCTGACCACAGAGTATCATCAAACTGTTTACGCACCGCATCGATATCTACGCCTTTTCCTTTTCGGATTTCGTAAAATTCCTCGATATAGCGTTCCTTGTCTGAAGGATCGATCCGATCGGGAGTTAAAAGAGTAACATCCGCGATCCCTTCTTTTTGTATAATAGCGTACGCTTCTTTTACGCGAGGATCATTATATTCGGGTAACGCTATTCTCTTTTTTTGACTTCGTGCTTTTTCGCGCAAGCGCGATATAGTATCCATGCTCACATCCCTTTCAAAATAGTATCCAGATCAACGTTACTTCGAACCAACCGAATAATCCTATTAATCTTATCCGTATCTCGCACCCGTATCTTTACCGTTAAATCATGAATGATCGACGCTACCGTATAGGTATCCTCTTCGGAAAACAATACGGGGATCTCCGCTTCATTGAGAAGCTCCATAATATCCGGCTCGGGCTTGATCCCTCCCGATAAAATAATCCCGGACACCTTAAGCTGTTTTTTAATGGTAGTGATACGACGCTCTTCAAGCGCAACCCTGATAATGTCTTCGCGGTCGCCGGGCGTAATAAGCAAACTATCGTCAACGATATATTTAACCGCATCCCGAGGCTGCATTGCCCCGATAACTACCTGTTTAACCTGCTTTTCAATATAATCTTTCCCGCAAACAAGTCTAAATTTCTTTTCTTCAAGTATCTGCTCGATCGTAAACTGGCTTAGCATAGGATCATAGGGAATAACCCCCAGAACCTTTATCCCCTGCCTGCTTAACCCTTTGCGGACAAGTTCACTGATCTTATCGAACTT
>CAZJJL010000044.1:4062-9660 GCA_964546325.1 uncultured Planctomycetales bacterium
CTTAGACGGTAGGACCTTATTGACAATAACACCCAGAACTTTAACGCCTTCCCTATCGAACAGGGCTTTATTCAAAATGATCTCATCGATCGGCCTCCCTATGCCTCCCGAAGAAATGATAATGACTTTGGCGCCGAGCAATTTTGCAACGCTCGCGTTCGAATGATCAAAGACCGATCCAACGCCCGCATGACCTGTTCCTTCGATGATAACCAGATCCTGCCCTTTGGAAATACGTTCATACGCATTCTTTATTTGCGCGGTAATCGAACGCTTATCGGGATTAGCGATGTATTTCTCGGTGAAACCCTTTTCAACCGCTATCGGGCTCATATCCTTAAGCGTGCAATGAAAACCGCAAACTTTTTCTATAAGGATAGAATCCTCATCGACCTTTACGCCGTCTTCTTCCAAGTATCTCTGCCCGATCGGTTTAATGAAAGCAACTTTGCGAAAACGATCCTTAAAATTACTCATTAACCCCAGAGATGCGGTCGTCTTGCCGTCATTCTGTTTGGTTGCGGCGATAAAGATCTTTCTCATAAGGAATACGTGCTAAAGATTTTTCTCGACCAACTTCTTCAACTCGGCTTTACTGATAGCGCCGATATGCTGGCTCATAACCTTGCCTGCCTTGAAGAAAATGATCGTCGGAATAGACATAATACCATACTGCGAGGCAATCTGCGAGCTTTCATCAACATTCACCTTGCCGACAGTGATCTTCCCTGCGTATTCTTGAGCAATCTCTTCGATAAACGGGCCGATCATTTTACAGGGGCCGCACCACGGCGCCCAAAAATCAACCAATGCAACATTCGTTGCTTCTAAGATTTCTTTTTTAAAATTCCCTTCGTTAACATGTAGTGAGCTCATATAATATTGGGTTAAAAGGTTAATAAAATGGTGGGCTTATTTACCATATCATAAAGGAAATTTCTTTGCAAGAACTTTTCATGGCGGATCCCCCCAGCCCCCCTCTCATGGACTGAATTCAAACGAGTCATAGAGCGGCCTTTTGGTAAAATGGCCTTTTCTGAAAAATACCGTTGCGCTTTCCCCTTTTGTCCTCGTTTTTTTATCAGGCGACAAGACCGAAGCCTGAATATTAACGATCTCGCTATTAGGAAGCTCAAACTGGTAATACTTCGATGACTGGCCTCCGATGGAACTTTCGGCAGCAGCAACATATTCACCTACGTAGACTGCTTTGGTCGAAAAACGTTCCGTTGCCAAAGAATCATCCATATTCATAAACGTCACCATAACGACAATTATCAAAACAACCCCGGAGATCAATACAAGCGCAGCTACAGTGCTTAGTCCCTTACGGCATTGAAACGATACCAGTTCTCGCATAGCCTACTCCGAAATGAGCAAACGCATCGCCGACAATACCAGATCCTCCCGGACAACCGCATAGTGCCGAGAATACCGTTTCAGAAGCGAAGCGTCCCCGCCTGTATATACGATTTCTGCATGCGGACCGACGATCTTTTTCATATCCCGGATAAGAGCATCGCACAAAGCGGCGGTACCGCGGACTACCCCGCTGAGCATACATGAAGTGGTATCAACGCCGATAAGTTTACCCGGATCCTTAAGCCTACAACCGGGCAATAACGCTGTCCGAGCATGAAGCGCATCTAACGACATCTGCAAACCGGGAACTATAACTCCGCCGAGGAAAACCCCTTTTTTTGAAACAGCATCGATCGTGATCGCAGTGCCTGCATCCAAAACGATCAGAGGTTGTGCGCTGGCGCGAAACGCCGCATCTCCGCATAAAAGCCTGTCTACGCCTAAAGAAGATGCCTTCCGATACCGGCTTTTCATCGGCACATTCACATCTTTTCCTCCTTCGCACATCCGTGCGCAGGAAACTTTTCGCACATATGCGCGCAGCCGATTCATGACCGCAGGAACGACCCCGGCGATCACAACGGTATCCCGATGATCAAGCGCAAGCATCCTCCGTAAGGAACTGAGATCCCCCGCATGGGTTTTCAGTCGCACCCGAGTGCGCAGGGTATTCCCCTTCCAAAGAACCGCGGTGATATGGGTATTTCCGACATGAATAGTACAAATCATGCTTTCCTCTTTTTCTTTGCTTGCTGGGCCGGCTTATCAAGAGCTGCTATCATATCCCGGATCTTAGCTGCTTTTTCAAATTCCAAATTGCGCGCGGCAAGTTCCATCTGATACTCAAGCTCCGCAATATAAGAACGCACCTCATACTCATCACGCGCTTGCCCCGTCAATTCCGCAACAAATTCCTCCGCCTGCCAATAATCCTCGATGCCTTCCTTGATCGCCTTAACAATGCCTTGCGGTTGCACATTATTCAACTGATTAAAACGTACCTGCAACCTTCGTCTTCTCAGGGACTCATCAATAGCCCGCTTCATGGACCCGGTGATCGTATCGGCATACATAATGACCATACCGTTAATGTTGCGGGCGGCTCTACCCGCAGTCTGTATAAGCGATGTCTGGCTGCGCAAAAACCCTTCTTTATCCGCATCCAATATGGCAACCAGAGAAACTTCGGGCAGGTCAAGACCTTCACGCAACAAATTAATCCCCACCAAACAATCGAATTTTTTCTGCCTGAGGTCACGCAACACCTTTGACCGCTCTATGGTATGTATCTCCGAATGTAAATATTGTACCTTTAAACCCTTCTCCTGTAAATATGTTGTCAGATCCTCCGCCATACGCTTAGTCAATGTCGTCACTAAGACCCGCTCGTCTTTTTTACTTCGAAGAGAAACTTCCTTGACCAGATCATCCAATTGCCCCGCTGTCGGCCGTATCACGATTTCAGGATCTATGAGCCCCGTAGGCCTGATGATCTGCTCGATCACACTCCCCTGACTTAATTGCAATTCATATGCATCCGGCGTCGCAGAAACATAGACGACCTGTTTTACCAGGCTTTTGAACTCCTCAAAACGCAACGGCCTGTTATCCAGGCATGCAGGCATCCGGAAGCCATAGTCGACAAGGATCTGCTTTCGCGCGCGGTCGCCCTCATACATACCTTTTATCTGCGGAACGGTAACATGCGACTCATCGATGATAACCAAAAAATCATCGGGGAAATAATCGATGAGCGAATACGGACGCGATCCCGGAGGACGCCGTGATAGAACGCGGGAATAATTCTCAATGCCATGGCAATACCCGATCTCCCGAAGCATCTCAATATCATACTTGGTGCGCTGCTCCAATCGCTGCGCTTCCAGCAATTTATTCGCGCTTCTTAAAACTTCCAGTCTCTCCTTCAGCTCGTCATTGATCTCCCTGATCGCCTCCTCGAGGCGGTCTCCGGAAACCAAAAAGTGTTTGGCCGGATATATCGCGATCGTATCCAAACGGGTAAGCACCTCTCCGGAAACAGGGTTGATCTCCGAGATCCTTTCGACCGTATCGCCATCTAGTTCAATACGGATAGCAGTTTGCTCATACGACGGGAATACTTCAACACAATCCCCCCGCACGCGTATCCTGCCGCGAATGAATTCATAATCATTGCGTTCATACTGGATCTGAATAAGACGCTGGATCACCTGGTCCCTATCCACCGTACTGCCCGATTCAAGCAAAACAAGCATATCCCTATAATCATCCGGCGAGCCAAGGTTATAAATACAGGAAACAGAGGCCACGATAAGAACATCTCTGCGGGACATTAACGCGGTCGTTGCCGATAACCTCAGTCGGTCGAGCCGGTCATTGATCGAAGAGTCTTTTTCTATATACGTGTCCGTGGTAGGGATATACGCTTCGGGTTGCTAATAATCGTAGTAACTTACGAAATATTCCACCGCATTCTGCGGGACGAATTCCTTGAATTCGGCATAACGCTGCGCAGCAAGCGTTTTATTGTGCGAAATGACAAGGGTAGGACGGTTAAGAGCGGCAATGACATTGGCAAGCGTAAAAGTTTTTCCTGACCCTGTTACGCCGAGTAATGTTTGATGAGGTTTTCCGGAACGCACTCCCCCAAGGAGTTGTTCGATCGCAACAGGCTGGTCTCCGCAAGGCTTGAATGCTGAAACGAGCTTAAAGTTCCCCATCGCTCGGAGGGACATCTCGAATAATAGCGCGGATCGGGCCTAAGGCAGTGCCAAATTTGAATTCAATAGGAATACGGCGGGCATCTGTCGTGAGAGTAACCGTGAATTTCTGTTTTCCCATGATATAATCGTTCAGATTCGATCCGACCGAAATCACCGAAACAGGAAACATCCCTTTATTGCGAAGTTCCCGGTAAAAAGGCTGCCCCGCGGTAATCTGGAGTTTCCAATTGGCCTGATTATAATAAACATTGACCGGATAAATGACTTTAGGCTTAATATTGGTAAAACGAAAATAATAGAAAAACGAAAGCAAGTCCTGCGTTTTCGGGGGGAATTTATCCGTAACTTCCATTTTTATCTCTTCGCGCCGCTTGCTGACATTGACAAAACCAGCCTCACCCCATGATTGATTTTTCGCAATGCCTTTTTCCAGGTCAAAATCGATTTGAACAGTATTCGTATTCTGTTCATACCGTCTGACCTTAATAAAACGGCGCGGCGAAAGAAGCTGGGTATCGATATAGGTATGCACCGTATATTCCAGATCATAGATCTTTCGCAAATACCGGTTAGGATACGAGCGCGCGATCACATGATAACACTCATGTCCATCGATCAACTCCGGTTTTTCCGCAAGAAAGGTGATGTGTCCAACCGGTACCCCAAGCCATTCGATACTATACGCCAGAGATTCACCGGGCTCTATCTTTCCCAGCGGCTCGCTAAAGGGGATATTGGAAGCTTCCGCAGAGCCGCTAAAATTCTGCGCATATGCACCAGCAAACAAGATAATTATAAAACCGGCCGTCAGCAATATCTTTTTCATGCCGCTCCTGAAATGATATCCAGGCTCATATTAATTGACCTTGTTGAATGCGTAAGGCTCCCTACGGAAATGATATCAACACCCGTTGACGCGATCGCATGCACGGTTTTCTCCTGGACCCCGCCGGACGCCTCCAACAATATTTTCTTTCCTGTCGAACGCGCTGCTCGATCGCGCACCTTCACCGCACGACGGATCTGGGGAATGCTCATGTTGTCCAACATAATGATATCCGGCTTAAGCTTTAAAAAATACATGAATTCCTCAAAACTCTGCGCTTCAATTTCAATATGCATTCCCGCAGGAACGTCGGGTAAGCGCGATAATCCTCCGATAATCTTAAGATGATTATCTTTAATGAGCACCATCGTATCAAGCCTCATGCGATGATTATATCCTCCGCCGACCCCCACCGCATACTTTTGCAACTGTCGCAGTCCCGGGATGGTCTTGCGCGTATCGACTATCTTTGCATGATACGGCTTGACGGCATCAACAAAATGCTTGGTCTTCGTAGATATCCCCGACATAAGGGAAAGTAAATTCAAGGCCACCCGCTCGGCCGTTAATATGCTTGCTGCCGATCCCTTAAGAGAAGCCACTCTCGCGCCTCGTTTCACAGATTGACCGTCTCTTTTTAAAGAAACAAACTGCAGACTTTTGTCAACCCGCTTAAAAACAGCTTCG
>CAZJJL010000045.1:0-2106 GCA_964546325.1 uncultured Planctomycetales bacterium
CCTTAAAGTGGTCGATATCGACCATTAAAAATGCAAATTGGAAATTAAGTCTCTTTGACCGCTCCAGCTCCTCGTTGAAACGCTCAAGATAGTATCTTCGGGAGAATGTCCCCGTAAGCGAATCGGTTATAGCCAACTCCTGAATTTGTTTGTATAAGAATACACGTTTAATGCCGAGCATGAACTGTTGGGCCAGAATGTGAAACTTTTCTTTTTGATCCTCAGGAATACCTAATGCTGCCAGATAGCCGACGGGTTTTCCGTCGATCTCTAACGGGAACACAACATATCCGACAAGAGCGTCAAGATTTGCGGGGTATTTAATAAAAATACAATCTTTTACTTTCATGAATTTATCGATTTCTTCCCTGAAAGTGGCAAAAACCTTTTCCTCTTCCAGGAACTTACACACAAGCCTGGTAATATTGTATAACGCGATCTTCTCATCTAATTGCGCGGCAAGTTCTTTATTCTCGCTATGCGCGCGGTCTTTTTCGCTTTGAAGGCGCTCCAGCTCTTCTTCGATCTTTTCAAAGCTTTTCTTGAGCCGGGC
Source organism: uncultured Planctomycetales bacterium (assembly GCA_964546325.1). Lineage (GTDB taxonomy): Bacteria > Omnitrophota > Gorgyraeia > Gygaellales > Profunditerraquicolaceae > DAONEO01. The sequence goes on from CAZJJL010000045.1 coordinate 554, forward strand.
AAAGCTGGAACGCAAAATACCGCCGAGTTTCAGATAAAGCAATACCGTCAATAAGAGGAACGCTGTAATGGCGAGCATCATTTTGCGATAATCACCCTGTTCCTTCCCTGTTGTTTGGCGTCATACATAGCGCGGTCAGCTTTTAAAATAAGCTCATCGGAATCGCCGGCATCTTGCGGAAAAGAAGCCACGCCTATTGATACCGTTACGTTCGTCTCCTGCCGCCGCAAGATAACCTTTGTTCTTTCGACTGTTTCACATAATGTTTTAGCCAAACTTGCCGATTTATCTTTTTCTACTCCCGTTAAAATAACACAAAACTCTTCTCCGCCGAAACGGCTGATAACAGGATTAACATCCTTAAGCGTTTCCGTTAAGATCATGCTTAAATTACGCAAAACGACGTCACCCGCCGAATGACCGAATTTATCGTTGTAGTTCTTAAAATAATCGATGTCGATCATATATAAGGACATGGTAGTGTGGCGTCTGTTCGAGCGTTTTATCTCTTCGTTCAGTCTGTCGAGGAAATATCCCTTCGTATATAAGCCGGTAAGTCCGTCGTGAATTGCCAGATCCTGGGTTTTCTGATAAAGCTCGCTGTTTTCAATCGCAATGGCCCCTTGGTCGCAAATAGTCATAAGGAAGCGCAAATCGTCCTGGCTGTAAAAGCCCGCACGCGGATTATCGAGTCGCATGATCCCCAAGAATTTATTTTCGCTTATAAGCGGCGCTATAATGACCGAACTGATGGGACGATGTTCGTGGTGAGGGATTTTTTCGAGGTCAAAGCGGAAATCTTTTTTGCTATCTTCAACGAGTAAAGGACTGACATGGCGCGATACCCATATATCGAATATATCTCCTTGCTTCGCTTTGATTACGAGCTTTTTGTCATCTTTTTTCGTTTTAAAAAGACTTAAGGATTGCGAATCCTTGTCAACCAAATAGAGGATACAGGTGCCTTTTCCGTCGGCAATAAGGGAAAAAGAGATAGAACAAAGCGTTTCCGCAAGGGTTTCTAAGTCAAGGCTTTGATTGATCTGTTCGATGATATTTTTTAAAGAATCATACCGGCGTATTTTCTCGTCAAATGCAACGGAACTTTTAATTTCCTGATCGATAGCGTCATTAACGATATTGACACGCTCCTGCACTCCTTGTATCTGTATCGTTAAGTCGTATTTCCTGAGGAAATAAGACCTCAGCAGAAAAAAAACAACGAGGGTGTTAATAAGATAAAACCCTAAAAGAAGCTTGAAGGAGATGAAATGATATGCGGTATATAAGAGAGGGACAAAGAAATAACCGATAAAGAATATAATGCCAAGCGCTGCAGTTTTTGCGTAACGGTTTTTATCAGCCGTTTGCATGGGCAGGTACCACTTCTAGGCACAAAGCCTAAATAATGGTCTCTTCTGTTTCCTTATCGAAGAAATGTACTTTGCTCATATCAAAAACCAGGTCCATATCTTCTCCTACCCGAGGCCTGTCGTGAGCACCAACGCGCGCGATAAAGGTATGTTTTCCGGTATTGAGGTACAGGTACACTT
>CAZJJL010000045.1:2116-9625 GCA_964546325.1 uncultured Planctomycetales bacterium
ATCGGCTCAACAACTTCACAATTAACGCGAAGCATATTCTCCGGTGGCGCTTCGGAAACGAATAATTTATCATAAATATCTTCCGAGCGAATGCCAAAAATGATCTCTTTTCCAACGTAAGGCTTCATCTTGTCATATGCTGCTTCGACAAGTTTTACCATGATCTTGCCTTCGTCAAAATAAAGTTTATTGTCTTTTTTAATGATCTTTCCCGTCATGAAGTTCATGGGAGGCGATCCGATAAATCCGGCGACAAATTTATTCTTCGGGTGGTCGTATATCGTGATCGGGTCGGCACATTGCTGAATAACGCCTGATTTCATGACCGCAATGCGGTCTCCCATAGTCATAGCCTCAACCTGATCATGGGTCACATAGACAATGGTCGTTTGTATCCGGATGTGCAGTTTATGAATCTCCGTGCGCATCTGAACGCGCAGTTTCGCGTCCAAGTTGCTTAACGGTTCATCGAATAAGAAAACCATGGGTTTTCTCACGATCGCGCGGCCCAAGGCAACGCGCTGACGCTCGCCTCCGGATAATTCCTTTGGCCTACGGCCAAGCAAATGTTTGATCCCTAAGATATCCGCAGCCTCGTTAACTCTTTGCACGATCTCCTGCTTTGGATAATGGCGAAGTTTCAAGCCAAAAGCCATGTTCTCGAAAACCGTCATGTGCGGATATAACGCGTAATTCTGAAAGACCATCGCAATATCACGGTCTTTTGCAGGAACATCGTTAACCTTCTTGTTCCCGATGTAAATATCGCCTTCCGTGATATCTTCAAGGCCCGCGATCATACGCAGTGTGGTCGATTTTCCGCAGCCCGATGGCCCGACAAGAACCATAAATTCTTTATTCTCTACCCCAAGGTTCACGTTATTGACGACCCGCGTACCGTTCGGATAGTTCTTACATACGTTTTTTAAACTCACCTGAGCCATGGCAGCATAACTCCTTTTATAAATTAGATTGTAACTATATCATTAATTATACAAAAAATCAATCAAGATAATGCAAAAGCTGTGCCAGCGTCTCTTTCATTTCTTTTCGATGTACGATCATATCGATAAGACCGTGCTCAAGCAAAAACTCGGAGCGCTGAAATCCCTGCGGCAGTTTTTGCCGGATAGTCTGTTCTATGACGCGGGGCCCGGTAAAACCGATCAAAGCTTTTGGTTCCGCCATAATAATATCCCCGACACCCGCAAATGATGCCATGATGCCGGCCATCGTCGGATTTGTCAGGATAGAAATATACGGCAATTGGGCCAGATTATGCCGGCTGAGGGCCGCGCAGGTTTTTGCCATTTGCATTAAACTGAACAACCCCTCGTACATACGGGCACCGCCGCCTGAGCCGGAAACAATGATCATCGGTTGTTTGGATTTCGTTGCTTTTTCGATAGCGCGCGTGATCTTCTCGCCTACAACTGATCCCATTGAGCCCATAATAAAGCGGGAATCGGTAACCGCAATAACGATCTTTTTACCTTTTAACAAACCTTCTCCGGTAATAACGGCGTCTCTTAACCCGGTTGACGCCTGGTCTTGTGTCAATTTTTCCGCATATGTTTTCGGCCCCTTAAACAAGAGCGGGTCCACGGAAACCATATCGCGGTCAAATTCGTGAAAAGTATCGGCATCGATAAGTTGTGCGATGCGTTCAGGAGCGGTTAACACAAAATGATAGTTACATTTGGGGCAAACCCTAAAATTTTCTTCGAGGGTTTTGTTATACAAGGCTTCGGAGCATTCTTCGCATTTCGTCCATAAACCGTGCGGTATCTCTTTCTTTTTCACCCGTACGATCGTATATTTTGGCTTTCCGAAAAGTGACATAGTTACTCCACAGAATTAACGAGTAGCCCCGAAACCACTTTCGGGAAAAAAAAGGTCGATTTCGGAGGCATTTTATTACCCGTTACGGCTACGGACATAATTTGCTCCATCTTAACAGGATTGAGCAAAAATGCAATATATGAATTATTTTTATTGACTATATCGATCAGTTCTTCCGCATCGGGATGAAATGTCAAAACAGACCGGTCATCGAGATCGATTTCCAGCAACTTCTTTAATACAAGCGCATTCAGAATCGAGACATCGAGCGAACGGTACTCTTTCGGTTTATCCGGCAGTAATTTGTCTAAAATCTTAATATTCTGTAAACGAAGCAGCCAATAACGGCCCGCAATGTAGGCTCCCAAAACGTGTTCGGTCCGGCCGCCCTTTTGCATCAGAAAAAAGAAACGTGTTTTATCTTTCACTTCTTCAATCTCAAAGTATGCGCTGAGGTCTTTTGCGAAAATCTCCGGATCAAGCGGCTGCGTGCATTTTAAAAGACGGTGTATGGGAAGTATCGTCAAGCCCCGGGATTCGGTATTCGTAAAATAAGCCATAACATAATTAAAATTCTCCTCGACACCGGCTGCAGGGCGAAGACGTTTCATTTCATCGCGATACGCGCACGCAACTTCAAAACGATGATGTCCGTCGGCAATAAAAATATTCTCATCGAGCATGCTTGATTGGATCGTTTCAAGCATCTCCGCCGAAGTAATGCGCCAGATCTTATGGAGAGCGCCTTCGTCATCAGCAGCTTCAAGAAATGGTTTTTCGTTCAAGACAAAGCGGTACATTCTTTGAACAATGCGTTTTTCATCCGGAAAGACAACAAAAATGGGACTGAGATTCGCCTTGACCTGCTTGATCATTTTAAATCTGTCCTCTTTGGCGTCTAAATGCGTATGCTCGTGCCCATGGGCAGATGCCCCTCCGCGACCGAGATGCAGAAGCGCCATAAAACCAAGACGTAGTTTTTTTTCGCCTTTTATGGAGTATTGATGACTGTAAAAATATACGGCGGGCGTATCATCCTGAACAAGCACCTTTTCCGTCAGCCATGCCCGGAATGTCTCTGCCGCTTTCATGTATTTATCCTGCGAGGTTTCTTCGAGTGGTAGCTCCAGGCGTATGAAATTATGCGTATCGCGAGCGTGGAACGCCTGCTGTTTTGCGGAAGATATTACGTCATACGGCGGGCAGATGACCCGAGAAAGATCCTTGACCGTGTTTTTATTGTACGTTATCGCTTTAAAAGGTTTAATTTTTGCCATCGGTAGAGTATGCTCCCTATACAAGCGCCACATCCGTCCGTCACGACATCGGCGAAATCCGGTGTGCGGCCGGCTGTAAATACCTGGTGAATTTCATCACTAATGCCGTAAATTATACCAAAAACTATCGTCCAAAGAAAGATTCTTTTCAAGGAAACCGTTTCCAAGGACTGCGAAAGTGCCCGAGAGAATAAATATCCGAGCACCAAATAAACTAAGGCATGAAACACAACGTCTTCGAACGGGAATAAAGACGGGATATCCTTGCCCGGTATGGTAGAACAATAGAAAATATACGTCATCCAGGCAATGACCGGTAACCAGAATAAAACGGCTAACCCGAGAAAACGGCGAAAGCCGGCGGTATTATCCATGGGGGCAATTATTGCAGCCCTTCGGACAACTTGATGGAGACGATGGAGCCTTACCCGACGATTTCTTGTAGTCGGTCGCGTAAAAACCGCTTCCTTTAAAAATAACCCCGGCACCCGAACCTATGAGCCGGGTCACTTTTTTTCCGCATTCAGGGCATTTTTTCAGTGGCGCGTCATTCATTCCCTGAAACGCTTCAAAACGATGGTGGCAAGAGTTACATTCGTAATCGTATGTTGGCATTGTAATACTCCTATTTAAACGCTTTTTTTATCTTTTCCGTAAAGCTCGTTTTATCGGTATCATCGCCGCTTACCCGCGCAAACTCCTCGATAAGCCTGCGTTGTTCTCCGTTTAAACGATCGGGAATCTTAACGATCACGCGCACTAACTGATCTCCTTGGCTCCTTCCGCGCAAGTCAGGCATACCTTTTTCCTTCAGTCTGAAGATCTGTCCGCTTTGAGTTCCCGCGGGGATTTTCATTTTAGCGTGTCCGTCAATCGTCGGAACTTCTATCTCGCCGCCCAAAATAGCCTTGGGAAGACTGACCGTTTCCTCGATAAGCAAATCGTTATGTTCGCGACGAAAGAATTGATGCGGTTTTACTTCGATCACCACATAGAGATCGCCCCTGCCAGCCGCTCCTGATTCTCCTTCTCCGCGAACGCGCAAGGTTGAGCCCCTATCAACACCCGCTGGGATTTTTACCTCTATTTTGCGGGTAACTTTCCCTCTTCCTTCACCCCGGCAATCAGGGCACGGTGTCTGAATGATCTTTCCTTCCCCACCGCAGCTCTGACAGGTCTGTACGAATTGAAATATGCCGTTTGATGCGACGGTTTTTCCCTGGCCTTTACATGCCGAGCACGTGCTTAATTTTGAGCCGGGTTTAGCGCCTGAGCCTGAACATGTGGGGCATGTTTCGTATCGTGGCACGGTTATGGTCTTTTCCACGCCTTTTGCAGCTTCTTCAAGCGTAATTGAAACTGCAATTTCAAGATCACGTCCGCGGCGCTGTCTATTGCTTCCTCCGCGTCCGCTTGAGCGGCCAAAAAAATCAAAACCCAGATCGCTGAATATATCCTCAAAGATCCCCCCGCCTAAACCGAAATCGCCCATTCCCTGAAAGACGCTTCCGAAATCAGCGCCTTTAAAGATATCTTCATAAGCGTATTTTTGATCGATACCCGAGTGCCCATATTGGTCATAGAGCGCACGTTTTTGCGTATCGGATAAAACAGCATACGCCTCCGAAATCTCTTTGAATTTTTCTTCGGCTTCTTTCTTTTGTTCGTGAGGAACGCGATCAGGATGGAACTGCAATGCTAATTGGCGGTACGACTTTTTAATTTCGTCCAATGTGGCGTTTTTTTGCACACCTAATATTTCATAATAATCTTTTTTTGTAGACATGTATGTGGATCATATACGAGGGCTCGCGGAAAACCGCCGGCCCCCGCATATGACAATCCGTTTTATTTATCTTTTTCTTCTTTAAAATCCGCGTCGATAATATCTTCGTCTTTTTTCTCAGACGAACGCGGTTCTTCCTTTGGCTCTTCTGTTTTTTGCCCCTGTGTCGAATCAGCAGCTCCGGCAGCAGCACCCTGTTGTTTAGCCGCAGCCTGCTTGTATACCTCTTCGGCAAGCTTATGGCTTGCTTTTGTCAGATCATCCATCCCTTTTTTAATGCGATCGATGTTTTTGTCTTTTAATGCCGCTTTAAGATCATTGAGTTTTGCCTCAATGTCAGCGCGTTCAGTCTGACTGACCTTATCTCCGAAATCCTTCAGGGATTTCTCGGTCGCATAAACGAGTTGATCGGCATTATTAGCGGTTTCAACCAATTCTTTTCGTTTGGTATCTTCCGTAGCAAACTTTTCTGCTTGCTTGACCATATTCTCGATCTCTTCCTTCGACAGTTTTTTAGGAGCGGATATTTTTATAGATTGCTCCTTACCGGTACCCCTGTCTTTTGCGGAGACATGCACGATGCCGTTGGCGTCGATGTCAAAGGTGACCTCGATTTGAGGAATACCTCGCGGGGCCGGCGGAATTCCCACCAGATCAAACCGCCCAAGCTCAACATTATCCTCAGCCATCTGACGTTCTCCCTGGAGAACACGGATCGTTACCGCGGTTTGATTATCGGCTGCAGTCGAAAAAACCTGACTCTTCCTCGTAGGTACTGTGGTGTTCCTCTCAATGAGTTTTGTTGAAACACCCCCTAATGTTTCAAGTCCAAGCGAAAGAGGCGTAACATCCAACAAAAGCACGTCTTTCATATCGCCCTTTATGATCGCCGCTTGAATGGCAGCGCCTAAAGCAACGCATTCCATGGGATCAACACCGCGCTCGATCTTCTTTCCGACATAATCCTCAAGGAACTTCTGCACGATCGGCATACGGGTCGGACCGCCAACCATGATAATGCGATCGATATCGCTTGCCGTTAATTTTGCGTCGGAAAGTGCCTGCTACAAAGGATGCTTGCAGCGGTCGATAATAGCGCCAACAAGCTCCTCAAGTTTAGAGCGGCTAATAGACATGGTCAAGTGCTTCGGCCCGGACGCATCAGCCGTGATAAACGGTAAATTGATATCCGTGGTAACGGTTGAAGAAAGCTCGACTTTCGCCTTTTCTGCCGCTTCACGCAAACGCTGCAACGCCATTTTATCGTTCTTAAGGTCGATACCCTGTTCTTTTTTGAACTGGTTAACAATATACTCGATCAAGGCGTTGTCCATGTCGGTTCCGCCCAGCTGTGTATCGCCGCTGGTCGCTTTAACCTCAAAAACACCCTGCGCCATTTCCATAATGGTAACGTCAAGGGTGCCGCCTCCTAAATCAAACACCATGATCTTTTGCTCTTTTTGTGCTTTTTCAAGACCATACGCAAGACACGCAGCCGTCGGTTCGTTAATGATACGAAGCACGTTGAGCCCGGCAATCTGACCGGCGTCTTTCGTTGCCTGGCGCTGATTATCGTCAAAATACGCAGGGCAGGTAATGACAACTTCTTCGACCTTATCGCCTAAGTACGCTTCGGCGTCCTGTTTAACTTTCTGCAGAATGAACGCCGATATCTGTTGCGGCGTATACTCTTTGCCATACACCTTAAAGGTATGGTCGGTACCCATTTTTCGCTTTGCCGCTTGTATGGTTCCCTCCGGATTGATCGATGCCTGTCTGCGGGCGGGTTCACCAACGAGTCGTTGATTATCTTTGGTAAAAGCGACGAATGAGGGGAATGCTTTACCTGAAGCGACTCCTGCGCCTTCTGCTGACGGAATAATAACCGGTCTTCCGCCTTCCATAACAGCTGCCGCTGAATTTGATGTTCCTAAGTCAATTCCGATTACCTTTGCCATAATGCACCTCCGTTATTAAATAGCACTGCCTATCTCCAATCGGAGATACGCATAAAGTTTACGTTGTTTTTTTTGAAACTTTTACCTTTGCCGTGCGAATGACCCTGTCGTTCAAAAGATACCCTTTTTGCATTTCTTCTAAAACGGTATGTTCGGGCTTTTCATTATCGTCAGCCTGCATAAGCGCCTCATGAAAATTAGGATCGAATTGTTTGCCCTTGGCATCGATCGGTTTAACCCCGTGATCCTTGAGCATTTCGTATAAATGCGCCAGGATCATCTCAACGCCTTTTAAAAAAGCGGGTAGATCCTGATGTTTTGTTTCCGCAAGGTCTACCGCGCGTTCAAGGTCATCAAGGACATTCAAAAGCTCGGAAATGATCTCTTCCGTAGCAAATTTAGTGAATTCCTGTTTGTCCCGTTCAAGGCGTTTACGCACATTGTCAAAATCTGCCTGCATACGAAGCATCTTATCCCATGCTTCCTTTGATCTGGCTGCTTCTTCCTGAAGGGCAAGGAACTCTGCCTCCGGGATAGTAACGGTTTTTTCAGCAGGCTTTTCTTCCGCTTCCTTTTGATGCTTATGATTATTTTTCTTTTCGTCCATATTCATTAAAGGTCGTGCAACACATCGCTGAGAATATCC
>CAZJJL010000046.1:0-8020 GCA_964546325.1 uncultured Planctomycetales bacterium
GATCGAATGACTTCTTACGAAGCTTTAGTCGGTTTAAATATGGTGCATGGGTTGGGAAGCAGCCGGTTAGAGGCGCTCCTTGCGGCATTTGAAAAGCCCGAGAATATTTTTCATGCTCCTTTAGAGCGTTTGGAAACGATCGCCGGTATAGGGCAGGGGATTGCGGCTAAGATCCGCGCGATTACTCCGGAAATAATTAATCGTGAGATAACGCGCGCGTCGTTGCAGGGGCTTTCCCTCGTGACGCTTTTTGATGATGCCTATCCGCTCAATATGCGGACTATTCCCGGCGCGCCGCTTGTTTTGTATGTTAAAGGGACGTTGCTTGAAAAAGACGCGCGAAGCATTGCTATTGTCGGTAGCAGGCGCGCATCGTTTTACGGTTTGACACAGGCGGAATTGTTCGCGCAGGAATTAAGCCGGGCCGAGTTCACCATAGTCTCGGGTATGGCCCGGGGCGTTGATACGCATGCGCATAAAGGCGCGTTAAAAGCAGGCGGCAGGACTCTTGCGGTCATGGGAAGCGGCTTCAATGCGATATACCCCGCTGAGAATAAAGATCTTGTCGAGGAGATCGCGCGCAGCGGCGCGGTTATTTCCGAATTTCCTTTAGATACGCCTCCTTTGCCGCAGAACTTTCCGAGGCGCAACCGCATTATCAGCGGGTTGAGTTTAGGCACTTTGGTCATTGAAGCGGCGCGTAATAGCGGCGCGTTGATCACGGCTGATTGTGCGCTTGAACAGGGTAGGGATGTATTTGCTCTCCCGGGAAAAGTCGATGCGGTCAATGCCTTGGGTACGAACGCCTTGATCAGGGACGGGGCAAAGATCGTTCTCGGGGTCGATGATATTATCGAAGAGTATGCGTCGGTCGATTCATTCGGGAAAAAGCAGTATCATGAAGAAGAGCAGCGTAAGCTTTGCGCCGATGAAGGAGCCGAGCAATTAGATGCATACGGTTTGCTTACCGGAGAACCGGTTACGTTTGATGAGCTGGTTGAGCGGTCCGGTTTGCGTGTTTCGGATATTTCGCGGCTCATTATTGAGTTGCAATTAAAAGGCCTGGTAACGCAGTTGCCCGGCGCACAATTCATAAGGAAAGATCATGGCAAAGAAGAGTTTGGTTATTGTTGAGTCCCCTACAAAAGCCCGCACGATAAGTAAAATCTTGGGAGAGGACTATACCGTCGTTTCATCCATGGGCCATTTGGTCGATCTGCCGGCGAAAAAGCTCGGCGTTGATGTCGAAGATAACTTTGAGCCCGAATATACCGTTATTACCGGGCGGCAGAAGGTTATGACCGTTTTGCGCAAAGAAGCAAAAGAAGCCGAGAACATTTATATCGCTACCGACCCTGACCGCGAAGGCGAGGCGATCGGTTGGCACATTAAAGAACGCGTTTTTAAAAAGAAGAAAGTATTTCGCGTGGTTTTTCACGAGATTACCTCGGCCGCGGTCAAAGAAGCTTTTAAGAACGCCCGCGATTTTGACGCAAATATGATCGAGGCGCAGGCAGGGCGCAGGATCCTTGACCGTATCGTCGGGTATTTCTTAAGCCCCTTATTGTGGAAAAAGATCGTCCGCGGGCTTTCTGCCGGGCGCGTGCAGTCCGTTGCGTTACGGTTGATCATTGAAAGAGAAAAGCTCATTCTGGCGTTCATCCCTAAGGAATATTGGGAGCTGGAGGCTTGCTTATCCAAGAAAGGGTCGACGGAGTCGTTTACGGCAAAACTTGATAAGAGGTCCGATGCCAAGCTTGAAATAAAGGATCGCCAGGAAGCAAATAGTTTTTTAGAAGAGCTTCAGGGGAAAGAATTCGTTGTTTCAGAAGTAAAGTCTAAAGAAAAGAACCGCTATCCGTACGCGCCGTTTATCACCAGCACTTTGCAGCAGGAATCGTTCAATAAACTTAAATATAACGCGACCAAGACGATGATCATCGCGCAGCAGTTGTATGAAGGTATTGATATCGGACAGGAGAGCCCGGTCGGTCTTATTACGTATATGCGTACGGATTCTACGCATGTCGCTCCTGAAGCGATTAAGGAAGTGCGCGCGCTTATTACCGGTACATTCGGTAAAGATCATCTGCCTGAGTCGCCGAATGTGTATAAGGTTAAGAAGCTTGCGCAGGAAGCGCATGAAGCAATTCGTCCGTCTCTCATTTCAGAGCCGCCCTATAAGCTTGAGAAATACCTGACTCCCGAGCAGTATAAACTGTACGAACTTATTTATAACCGTTTTGTGGCAAGTCAGATGGTGCCGGCGCGTTTTATGGTCACGACCGCTCTTATTAAGGCAGGCGATTGTCAATTCAGCGCTTCGGGAAGCACGATGTTGTTCAACGGGTTTACGGCAGTGTATACGCGTGAAGACGAGGATGAAGAGGAAAAGGCAAAGAGCACCCTGCCTGAACTCAAGGAAAACGAGGTTCTTGATCTTAAAGAGCTATTGCCGTCGCAGCATTTTACCAAGCCTCCCGCCCGTTTTTCCGATAGTTCGCTGGTCAAGGCTTTGGAAGAAGACGGTATCGGAAGGCCTTCGACGTATGCGCCGATCATTTCGACTTTGGTATTGCGCGATTATGTCCGCCGGATAAAAGGGTATTTTTTCCCGACGGAGTTGGGATTCAAGGTTTGCGATCTTTTGGTTGAGTATTTCCCTAAGATCATGGATGTCGGCTTTACCGCTTTTATGGAAGATGAGCTGGACGAAATAGAGGAAGGCAAATTCGATAAGTTAAAAGTTCTTCAGGAGTTTTACGCTCCGTTTAAGGCCAGTCTTGATTATGCCCAGGCCAACATTAAGAAAGAAGTCATTACCGTTGATGAGCAGTGTCAATTATGCGGGAAACCCATGGTGGTTAAATGGGGAAGAAAGGGAAAGTTTTTAAGCTGTTCGGCATATCCGGATTGTAAATTCTCCAAATCAATCACTTCGGGCGTTACCTGCCCTCAGGAGGGGTGCGGGGGAGAGCTCATTGAGCGGCGTTCGCGCCGGGGATTTTTTTACGGCTGTTCGAACTTCCCGAAATGTACCTATACTTCGAAGACGCTTCCTTCCGAGCCTCCTAAAGCACACGAGTAATGGAACGCTATATCGAAAAATTCGTTCGCTATCTTCAGATCGAAAAGAATTATTCCCCCCATACTATTCTTAACTACCGCGCTGACCTCATTCATTTCTCCGCATTTTTAGGGGAACTCCCGGTAGAAAAAGCGGATTATTTATTGTTGCGTAAATATTTAGCCGTTCTTAAAGAGCAACACTTGGGGACGAAGTCCTTGTCCAGACACATGTCTTGTTTGCGCTCGTTCTTTCGGTTTCTCACGAGGGAAGGATTTCTGAAGTCGAATCCGATGCAAGCGCTCTCCAGCCCGAAGCTCGACAGGCACTTGCCGCAGTTCTTGACCGAAGACGAAGTGGCGAAAGTGATAGATTCGGCAGCGAAACCGGATGAACGGGGCCTTCGGGATAAAGCGATCATAGAAACATTTTATTCGACGGGTATGCGTATCTCCGAACTGGTGGGTTTGAATATCGATGACATGGATTTTATCAGTGGCGTTGCAAAAGTCATGGGAAAAGGAAGGAAAGAGCGTATCGTTCCGATCGGGGAATATGCGATCCGGGCGATCCGCGCGTATATCGCCAAGCGTAAAAAGAACGGGCCGGAGCTCTTTCACAATAAGTTCGGCCGGCGTATCACGACCCGAGGGGTGCGCGATATCGTGTATAAGTATATGCGGCTTGCCAGCATGAAACAGGGCGTTTCTCCGCATACCTTGCGGCATTCATTTGCGACGCATTTATTGAATCATGGCGCTGATTTACGCAGCGTCCAGGAACTCTTGGGGCATGCGAATTTATCGACGACTCAGATCTATACGCATTTGACGACGGAAAAACTAAAAAGCGTTTATGATAAAGCGCATCCGAGGGCGTAGTTTCGGTTTGCGGTGTTCGGTGTTCGGTGGGCGGTTTTAAATTTGTGATAACCGCTAACCGAAAACCGGTATATGTAGAGGTCATGTGTATGTATATTCTCTATGATTTTATATTTTTCCTTATCGCGCTGGTGTATTTGCCCGCGTATATATTCAAAGGGAAATTACACGGCGGGTTAAAAGCCCGGCTGGGTATTTTGCCCAAGCAGCTTAATCTGGGTCGCCCTCTTTGGATACACGCGGTTTCCGTCGGTGAAGCAGTGATGATCAAAGGCTTTCTTGAAGAACTCCGCAAGAAATTTCCGCAGAAGAACGTTGTTATTACGACCGTAACTCCAACCGGGAACGCAATTGCCCGTACGCTTGCCCGCGAAGGCGATTTGGTGACGTATTTGCCGTTTGATATCAGTTTTATCGTGGCTCATTTTATCCGCATCGTGCGACCGTGCATGTGTGTTATTGCGGAAACCGAGCTTTGGCCGAACCTTCTGCGTTCGTTGCGTACGCAGCATATTCCCGTGGCAGTGGTTAACGGCCGCATTTCAGACCGTTCGTTTCCGAGATATTACCGTTTTCGCTGGTTCTGCAAGCATCTTTTTAATAACGTAGGATTCTTTTGTGTGCAGAGTCAGACCGATAAAAGCAGGCTTATGCAGATCGGCGTCGACGAACAGCATATTGCGGTTACCGGCAACATGAAATTCGATGCGGTATCTGAGCGCGTATCCGTAACGGGGTTGCGGCGAAAACTGGCTCTTTCCGACGATGACCGGCTTTTTGTATGCGCCAGTACTCATCACGGAGAAGACGCGGTGCTTATTGCGGCGTTCAAGGATTTGGTGATGGAGTCTTCATCGGTCCGGTTCTGTATCGCGCCCCGTCATCCTGAACGGACAGGAGAGATCGAAAAGCTGCTTCTTGATGAGGGATTTGAGCCCGTGCGTATTTCCCGATTAAGCGATACACCGGCGTTGTCAAGCCAGGGGGTTGTTTTTATCCTCGATACGGTCGGTGTTTTGATGGAGTATTATGCCCTTGCCGACATTGTTTTTGTCGGCGGCAGCCTTGTGAAAAAAGGCGGGCATAATATATTGGAGCCGGCGTCTTTGGCAAAACCGGTCATGACCGGGCCGCATTTGTTTAACTTCCGCGATATAGCGGATCTTTTTATACGCAATAACGCATGTGTGATCGTGGAGAATAGCCGGGATATCGTCAATACTGTTGCGGAATTGCTTCGTGATCCTGCGCGAAGAAAAGCTTTGGGTGAGGCCGGTTTAGCGGTTGTTCGTTTAAATCAAGGGGCAACGCAACGAACGCTTGCGCTCGTGCATGATCTGGCTCGGCAATACGGGATATGAGTAAACATTGCGTGCTTTGCGACCTTCGCTATACATTAGACCAGGCGATCACGTATGGGTCTCAAAGAGATGCCATGCGCCTTGCCCGCGAAGGGGTGCGCGTCGCCGTACAACAAAAGCTCGAGGGAGAAGCGGAGTACTTTAAAGGACAGATTGATCTTTTGAAGGAACATTTCTCGTCTGCGATACAACATTTTGACAGGGCGATTTCGATAAATCATTTTGACGGCGGCTCTTATAATGACCGCGCTTTATGCATGGTTGAGCTCGGGATCATTGACGAAGCGATCATTTTTTTCGATAAGGGTATTTCTGTCGAGCCCGATTATGCCACGATATATCATAATAAAGGGTGGCTTCTGAATAATATCGGTAAATATACCGAAGCCATCCGTTGCTTTAAAAAGGCGCTCGCATTGGAGCCTGACCGGGCCGTTACGTATGATAATCTTGCGGATGCGCTCTACAATATGGGGGATTATCAGGGGGCATTGCGCGCGTATCAAAAAGTGCTTGATCTTTTGGCTCCGGGGGCTTGCCGCGGGATCCGTAAAAATATCAAGATCCAGATGCGTATTATTCATGATAAGGTAAAAGCCCCTTGAGAGCGTTAAGCTTTCTATGATCTGCGAACTTACAACACATGCTTCGATTCAAATAAGGATGATATATTAATGAACTTTATGGAATTGGTGCAAAAACGCGCAAGCCTCAGGCGGTACGATACCAAGCCTATCCGCAGGGAAGATATTGTTTCTTGTCTTGAAGCGGCGAGGCTGGCGCCGTCGGCGTGTAACTCTCAGCCGTGGGAATTTATCGTGGTTGATTCTTCGGATGCGCGTGCGGCGGTTGCTCGTGCAATGGTGAGCGGCAAAGCGTACTCGATGTGCTCTTTTGTTTTGGGTGCGCAGGCTTTTGTTGTGGTTGTTTCCGATAAAGGCACGTGGATGACAAAGATCGGGAACGTGGTGCGCGACACGAAATTATATCTTATCGATATCGGTATTGCCTGCGAGCATTTTATTTTACGTGCAACTGAACTCGGTATCGGTACGTGCTGGATCGGTTGGTTCAATGAAAGAAAGGTCAAAGCACTGCTGGGCATCCCTCGGTCGAAACGGGTTGATGTGGTGATCGCGATGGGATATCCGCCTGCGGATTATCAGGTCCCTCAGAAGAATCGTAAGGAGCTTAAGGATATCGTTGCGTATAGATAACGAGTTCATGGCTTATTGGTCGTAGCGTATATTTTAGTCGTGAGGCGTGCGTGTTGTGTTTGCATTCCGCCAGTGACGGAAACGTACGTAAAAGTTCCTTGAACCATTGATTCGTTTTTAGCAGGACAGGCCCTAAGAGCTATCGGCTATGACCGGATCTTGCAGCGTTTCACTGTTTGGTTGCCGCAGCTACGAGCGTTGTTGCTGAAAATTTGTTGAAACCTGCGAGAAATTCGATATAATTGAAGCATGCACCCCTATAAGATCAATCTTCCCGAGAAAGATATTCCTAAGGCTTGGTATAATATAGCGGCTGATCTGCCGTTTCCTTTGCCGCCTCCTATCCATCCGGGGACAAAAAAACCGCTTAAAAAAGAGGATCTTCAGCAGATATTCCCTCGTACTTTGATCGAGCAGGAGATGTCAAGCGTCCGATGGATCGCGATTCCGCGAGAGGTTATCGATATCTATCGCCTTTGGCGGCCAACGCCGCTTCGCCGCGCCTACAATCTCGAAAAATCCCTGAAAACGAAATGCCGTATGTATTATAAGGATGAGAGCGCTTCTCCTACCGGTAGCCATAAAACGAATACTGCGGTACCGCAGGCATATTACAACAAAAAGGCCGGGATCAAGCGCATTGCTACGGAAACAGGAGCAGGCCAATGGGGGGCAGCGTTGAGCTTTGCCTGTAATAAATTCGGTTTAGGGTGCCGCGTGTACATGGTCAAGGTCAGTTATCATCAAAAGCCTTTCCGTCGGACATTGATGCACCTCTGGGGATCCGATGTCGTTGCTTCTCCGTCTGAATTGACGGAATCCGGTAAGGCGATACTGAAAGAAGATCCGCATTGCCAAGGAAGCCTCGGTGTTGCTATTTCCGAGGCAGTTGAAGAAGCCGCAAAGAACAAGGATACCAACTATGCTTTAGGAAGCGTTTTAAACCATGTCCTTTTGCACCAGACGGTCATCGGGTTGGAAACTAAGAAACAATTAGCGATAGCCGGAGAAAAACCGGATTATTTGATCGCCTGTGTCGGCGGAGGCAGCAACTTCGGCGGGTTCACCTTCCCGTTTGTTACGGAAAAACTCAAGCGCGACGCGCTGCGTATTATTGCCGTAGAGCCGACCGCGTGCCCGACGTTGACCAAAGGGCTTTATAGCTACGACTTTGGCGATACGGCGATGTTGACTCCTCTTTTGAAGATGTTCACCTTGGGACATAAGTTCATGCCTGCGGGGATCCATGCCGGAGGGTTGCGTTATCACGGAGCATCTCCGCTGGTAAGCGCATTGCATAGTAAGAAACTCATAGAAGCAATGGCATATCCGCAGCTGGAGGTGTTTAAGGCAGCGCATCTCTTTGCCAAAACCGAAGGCATGATCCCGGCTCCTGAGACCGCTCATGCGCTTGCCTGCGCAGTTGAGATCGCCAAAAAAGAGAAGAAAGCCAAATGTATCGTGCTTAATTTCAGCGGGCACGGGTTTTTGGAT
>CAZJJL010000046.1:8030-8930 GCA_964546325.1 uncultured Planctomycetales bacterium
CTAACAAATCAGCACACAAAACTCTATCGGGATTTTTTGGATCTGGCTTCATATGAAAAGTATCTCCATGGGGAACTCATCAATTACGCTCATCCCCAACATGAAATTGAGCGCGCCTTAAAAGATATCCCTACCGTTTAGTCTATTTTTCCCTTACCTTATTAAAAGAAACGCTGATTCTTACAGACGCAAAAACACTTGGGATTTTAATGATTTAGCGTTATAATAACGTGTTAAATTTGAGGATGTTGTGTATGTTTTTGCTCGATTATCTACATAAGCTGGCGTCTGGCAAATACCGTGGAGGAGTGCACTTTATTCCGGCCGGGATCATGGTATTTTTTTCTTTTTTTTACCGTATTATCGTAGGTATAATTTCGTGGTTTTCCCTCAGACGCAGGATTCAAGCGCCTCTTCCGGTGATCAGCGTGGGAAATATTACGGTCGGAGGCACGGGAAAGACCGCATTCGTTGCCTATACCGTTAAAGAGTTGCAGAAGCAGGGCAGGCGTCCTGCTATTGTGACCAGAGGGTATAAGCGTCTTGCTTCAGAAAGTGCCGGTGCGTATGAATCAATGGGGGATGAACCGGCAATGCTGCAGCAGAAGACCAATGCGCCGGTTATCGTTGATGCGCATCGTTTACGCGGCATTGAGGAGGCGTACAAGAACAAGCGCGCGGATTGCGTTGTTCTTGACGACGGATTTCAGCAGTGGAAGATCAGGAAACAGCTTGAAGTAGTTTGTGTTGATGTGACGAATCCTTTCGGTTGCGGAAAAATTCTCCCTCGCGGTATTCTCCGCGAGCCGCTTACGAGCTTGCGCCGAGCCGATGTCATAGTTTTTACCAAGACCAATATCGCGGAGATTTCCGATGCGTTACGTCAACAGGTGCAGAAGT
>CAZJJL010000046.1:8940-9542 GCA_964546325.1 uncultured Planctomycetales bacterium
TCATTTCCATCATATGCATATGCACCTTTAATACCATCAGTCATCACGACAATCTTCGGACCAATCGCGCGGAGTTTTTCCATCAATTTCACCTTATTTTTTTCTTTTGAGGAAAGTATACGGAAGATGAACATCACTATCCGGCATGCGTTACGCTTTACCGATCACCATCCGTACACAGCCGGTGATCTGGAGGGGATTTTTGCCCAGGCGCGGCGTTATCATGCCGATGCGGTTGTGACCACGGAAAAGGATGCTATGAGGCTTTTGAGGTTACGGCTACCGTCAGATCATACCCCAATTTTTGTGTTTAAGATCGAGATGACTCTTACAAAAAATGAAGACGAATTCCTTCGCAGATTACGCGGCGTATTCAGCGTTTAGATTATTGGGTCCGGTCTTTCGGGCGTTGCCGGTGGGCGTAAGTCTTTTTCTGGGACGGCGCTTGGGGGACGCGTTCCATTTTTTTGACGCAAAACATCGCGCGCTTGCGTATGCAAACATCCGCAAGGCTCTTCATAACGAATTGAGCCCCGCGGATATCCGCGTTGTTACCAAGCAGATATCCGCGGTGTTCCCAACGAGATTTAGCGGCGTTTCAC
>CAZJJL010000047.1:0-7576 GCA_964546325.1 uncultured Planctomycetales bacterium
GACAGACTTTGCATACCCCCTTCCCCGGACCATATACTCCGCGCCGGAAAGTTCAACCAGCCGGCCGCCGACATCATTATTGCTTTCTCTGATCGCATTAATAACTTTCGTAAGCGGTATGTTATATGAAAGAAGCGCGTTAGGATCGATATTCACCTGATATTGTTTTTGGAACCCCCCCACTGAGGCAACTTCGGCAACCCCGGGAACTCCCTGCAACCAATACCGCAGATACCAATCCTGAAAAGAACGTAACTTTGCTAAATCATTCTTACCTGTTTTATCGACCAATGCGTATTGATAAACCCACCCGACCGAACTGGCGTCAGGCCCAAGTTCAGTCTGAACTCCTTCGGGAAGCTTCGGGATTATTTTACTAAGGTATTCAAGCGTGCGGCTACGCGCCCAATAAATATCCGTACCGTCCTTAAAGATCACGTACACGTACGAGAACCCGAAGTCAGAAAATCCCCTGATCGCCTTTACATGCGGAGCACCCAACAACGCGCTCACGATAGGATAGGTCACCTGATCTTCGATAATATCGGCTGATCGGTCCCAGCGAGAATAAATAATGACTTGCGTATCGGATAGGTCGGGGATAGCGTCCAGAGGAATATTCCTGATAGAGTATACGGCGCCGATTATTGCCACCAGAACAAAAATAAGAACGATGAATTTATTCTTGGCGGAGAACTCGATGATCTTTTTAATCATAGCATCATTCCTGCGATGGAGACCTTAATTTAGATTCCGAATCAACAAGGAAGTTACCGCTCGTCACCACAACGTCCCCTTCTTGAAGCCCCTTTAAAACCTCGTAATACTTCCCTGCTTTCTGCCCGAGAGTCACTTCCCGGGACTCAAGAACATTATTATCAAGAGCACAATAAACTATTTTTCTTAACCCGGTATCCAAAACAGCCGTCTCAGGCACTGCCAGCTTTACCCCCAATGGTTCCTTGATCACGGCGTTCACAAACATCTCCGGTTTCAATTTACTATCGGGATTCGGCACAATAACGCGCACCTGATTCGTGCGCGTCTGCGGATCAAAAACAGGATTTATGGATACGACCTTGCCTATGAATTTCTCGCCCGGATACGCAACAGCCTCCAGGTCGACAGAATCACCGACCTTGATAAACCCTATTTCATACTCGAATACGTTAATATACGCCCAGACATCCTCTCCTTTATCCGGCAAATACAAATTCGTTTCAACCTTGCGAGATTTTTCAAGCTCCGCGATCTGCCCATCGCTCATCCCTAACAATTTCAATTTATTTCGCGAGGCATCGGCCAGGCTTTTTGCCCGATCGATAACATCTTGCAACGGAGAATCTTGTACGTTATCGTGCGCCCGTAAAGCCTGAACAAACTCTTCCTGAGTAACAACAAGCTCGGGATCATACGCTATTTTCCCTGCAACGCGCACTACTTTTGTCAACTCTCTTTTCTGAACGGGCTCCGTGGTAACGCCGATCAACTGCTGCCTCTCAGGGCTGATAGTTACTTTCCTTCCTTCCCCTGAAGGCATTGTCGACTCTTCTGAATATACGGGGATATAATCCATTCCCATAGAATCTTTCATGGGAACGGGTGACGTTGACTGCGGATTCATCGGATTGCGATAATAAAGAGGCTTACGTTCATGCTGAGAAGCCGCAACAGGAGCAGGTGATATTCGCTGATTCGGAATTTCCACCACTTTTCCATCCGTAGCCGCGATCACTTCACCACAAACCGGACAAATAAGCCGCTCGCCCGGCTTTATATGGGCTTTAATGGTCATCGGACAATCTTTCACCGAGCATTTATAGGTAAGGCAGACTTCTTCTAATGTTTTTTCTTTTGAAAACGCAGGAGTACTCGTCTGCGGGGATGAAGGATTGCGCTCATATGTAACGAGCTTCATTCCGCAGATTGCGCAATTACCGGGCTTATCCGAAGTAAAAGAAGGATGCATCGGACAGCGATACATTACCTGTGCTTGGGAAATCGACGCTTGATCCTTATGTCCACAGCCGGCAAACACAAAAACCGAACCGGCGATCACTGCTATCGAAATTATGAGTGGAACAAACGCATATTTTTTCATAATAGCCCATCTCTTTCTTTAAAAGTTCACATCGGTCCCAACGGCACTCTCCAGATCAGCTAAGGCGATCCTCAGATCCAATATCGCCCTGTAATGCTCCAACTTAAAATTTATCAGCATACGCTGGCTATCAAGCACATTAAGAAAATCCGATCTTTCCGCCTCATATCCTTTCATGGCAACGTGCACGGTCTCTTCTGCTTGGGGTATAAAAGCGGTTTCATAAAGCTCAATGAGCTTTTTATTCGCAACAACTCTCGCATAAGCATCGCTTACCTCAAAGAGAATGTTATTTTCTTTCCCCTTATATTCCGCTTTTACCATTGCCAAGTCCGATCGCATCTCTTTAACGCCAAAAGACTGCTTTTCAAAGAACCAAAGCGGAATAGTAACGCCCACCATCCCCGCCCATGCTCCGTTCACGGTTCGTCCTTTAGCAACCATCTGTTTAAAACGAAGATTGACGTCAGGTAAATATTCATTCATCGAAAGATCATACGCCGCTTTCCCCCGGTCGATCGCGTAGCGATACGCTTTAAGCTCGGGATTATTATCCAGCGTCAGCCGATAGAAGTCCTGCAGCGTGCGCGTGAATGCGATCTTCGGTTCAGCTAACGGGATCCCAAAATCAGCCTGAGGATCCCTATTAAGCAAAACATTCAACCTGGCTTGCGCCGTCACTCGTTTTTGTTCAAGCATAATAAGCTCATTATCGACACGCGCAAGCTCCACATTCGCTTTAAGCGCATCTGCCTGTGTCCCTTGCCCGACGCCATATCGGGTAGTCGCAGCTTTGGAAATCTGCGTTAAGAATTCCTTATTCTCCTGATTAATCGCAATGGCATGATATATAAACGCAAGCTCGGCATACGCGCTCTTTAAACGGGCAATGATCTCTTTCTCTTTTGCGGCATAGCTCTCATACGCCATTTTAGCCAGTTTCGAAGCGATCTTTGCGCGGAGGTAAAGCTTGGTAGGGAACGGGATGTCCTGGGAAACAGAGAACATTTTCATCGGATTCCCCGATAACATTCTATCCGAGGTTGTCCGGTCATATTCAAAAGCGATCATGGGATCGTTCAAGCTTACGGCTTGCGGAATGCGGGCGCTGGCAGATTCAAAAGCATTTTTTGCGGAGAGGATTTCGGGATTCGAAGAAAGCGCTTCTTGTATCAAAGAATCCAAAGTATACGGCTGGCTGTTTGAGGCGAGTGCCGTAGAAAGAACCAAAACAAACAAAACATGCAGAACAAATACCTGTTTACCCTTCAAACGAGCGCCCATATCCACCCCCTCCGCACTGGATCTAACTCTTTTTCAGGTATTTATATATTATACTGCTCAAAAAAAGGCGAACAAATGATTTTTCTAAGCACGTTCAGGGATAATATCATTACCTACCCGATACAATATTAATACCCCAAGAACGAGAACGCTATTTCCTGCACAGACTCAATATTAAAGGGCATAGCTATATCGGTATGCTCCACCTGCATTTTCCCCGAAAAACGAAAACGCAAAGGACGCCGTTTAATGAACTCAATACGCATTAACTTTCCCAACACGTTACCGATCTTGATCGAACCTTTTATCCGGTTTGATTCTGCCCCTTGAAAGAGGGTTTTTGTCACCGCGCTTTTTGCAACCGTATTCCCCTGCAACGTATATATCCCGATCTCTCCGTCTTCAAGAACCAGATTGATACGCAAAGGGTTTACCATCGTAAGCACATAATCGATAGACGCATTCCCTAAAGCATCTAGCCGAAGTTTGGTATACACGGCCACGGAAAACGGCCTCGATACTGCTTCCTTTAAAGCATCTAAATTCAAAACTGCCACTTTATTTTCAACGGGTATTCGTAACCCGAATCTTTTATACATAAATGCCGTTTTGATAAATATGGAAATGGATGTGTTATTCAAGGCTGACAGGTTCAAGTTGATCGCGACCGGAGCTTCTAATTCCTCCCTTGATTTAACACTCGCGCTATTCCATTCCAACACCTCTTCTCCCAGGATCACGTTATGATCGCCTTTCATAATAAGGTGCATCTTATCAAGCGCAAGATCACTTTGGGTAGGGTTTTGGATAACGATTTTACCTAAGATGGCGATGGTGTTTTTGTTTAATACCGGTTCAAGATAGGCCAAAACCTGGGGGATACGGATGTCACGATCGGCGACAACCAATCGCGCCAGAGGAGCGCACCCGGAGAGCAAAAACGCGGCTAAAAAACCTCCCACTGCAAATAATCTACTCTGCATTAAACGCATAGAACCATTGCCGGGAAAGAAATACTCTTCATCAATAAACGATCATCATACATCTATAGACAAGCCCCTTATCCGGTTAGCCTTCGTTCATAACATGTATCATTTCACAGAGCCTTCCGTACGCACGCATATTAAAACGCATCACGATCCGGGGAAGGCTCACATATTCATCCCCTTGGATCTCTTTCTCCGTCGCCGGTGAGCGCTCTATCCGGCCACCCGTTACAATATCCTTGAATTCCTCATTCAAGCGTTTGAGCGTCTTATCGGAAATTTCGCTATTAAGCCGTATAACGGTCAAGCCCGCAACGTATCGTATAGAGTGATAAACCTTGTAAAAACCCTCAATAAAGCGGATAGCCTCATCGACATTCCTCACCACGCGAAAAAGTTTCAGATCATCCTCCTTGATAAAACCATTGGCGAGGAGATGATCAACGACATACCTGCTCCATGCATCCCAATACGTCGATCCTTGCGGTTCCATCAATACGATCGGCCTTGGTTTCGACTTACCGGTTTGCACTAACGTAAGCATTTCCAGGCCTTCGTCATGCGTGCCAAAGCCTCCCGGAAAAAGAGCGGTTGCGTCAGTCTCTTTTACAAAAACCAGTTTGCGGGTGAAAAAATACTTAAAGTTGATTATCTTATCTTTTTCGCTGATATACGGATTTGCTTTTTGTTCGAACGGAAGGCGAATATTCAACGCAAACTCTTTTCCCGCCGCAGCGCCCTTATTCCCCGCCTCCATGACCCCGGGGCCGCCTCCGGTCACGATCATATATCCTTGGCCAGTAAGCTTCCGAGCGAATTCCTCGGCCATCGCATATTCGGCCGATGTTTTCTTCGAGCGGGCTGACCCAAAAATGATCGCTTTCTTGACGTGTCTATACGGAGAAAATATCTTAAACGCATAGCGCAGTTCTTTCAACGCGTTATTGACAAGTTTCAGGTCTCCGGCATCGTCAGATTCCATGCCTAACTTGACCGCGGTGGTAAGTATTTCGCGCAACAAATACCCGTTCTTATGAGCCCCTGACTTCCTCAGAAGCTCTTCGATAAGCCCGTCAATTGCCTTATCCCCGACCTCATATTCTTTAAATTGATTGTTCATAGTTTCCCTCAACGCTCGTTATTATAACACATGCTGCAGCCATAACGAAGCTTTATACAGCCGCCATGGCCGCACAATACCATGCGAATATATTCAAAAACTTAGCCGTGCGAGTTTTTTTTGCCGTCAAGAGATAATGCGATAGCCATCAATATGGAAGAAACGCAGATCACGAAGAAAAGCACCCCCCTGCTTACGGAAGGAATAACTGCTTGAGCAGGAATACTGTAAAATAATAAGATGCTGACCAGCCCTTTCGGAGCGATGAAGAGTTCGGGAAAAAGATCGATACGGGCGAATATTTTCAAATACAGGTACCGCACAAAAATAAGTATGATCACAACAGACGAGCCGATACTAAGAACATTCCAATGCGCCAGCATCGTCAGATCGATCGAGTACCCGAACATCACAAAGAAAAATGTCCTGATCACAAACGAAGATTCCGACACGACAAGTTTGAACTCGGAGAATTCCGCCATAAGAGCATCGTTCCTGATCCAGGCGAGCTTATTCTTGAAAAAATATTCGAAGTTGCTCAAAAGCATACCAAAAACAAAGATCAGGAGCAACGGCGATAGATGCAGCATCTTACCGAAAGAATAAATAAGGATCATGATCGACAATATGATGAATATTTTGACGTGATCCTTGATCTTGGTGACCAGATAAAAAAGGAATACCGCGCTTATCAACGAAACAAGGATCGTAACCACTAACGTCCCGATAAAATGGAAGGTTGAGCCGACAGTCGCCGCGGCATGCTGGATCAAGAAATTAAAGAAAAGGATCCCCAGGATATCCGAAAGCGTCGCCTCATAGATCAAAAACTCTTTTTTCTTATGCGATAAATGAACGATGCTCGGTATAACAATAGCGCTGCTGATAACGGCCAGAGGGATCGCATTAATACAGGAGGTTCTCCAACCCACCGAGAGCCAAAAGTGGAAAAGAGACGCGATTGAACCTACCCCAAGGATGAGCACCAGCAGGGCGACTTCAAGGGATTTCCTAACGATAGGCATACTCGCAGGGTTTATTCTCATATCGAGCGCCGCTTCAAGAACGATAAGAATAAGTCCGACAATACCGAATAACTCCAAAAACGGCTGAATGTTATTGATCTCAAATCTGAAATACATGCCCCCATAGTGTAACAATACCCCCAGGCCAAGGAGCATCAAAACAGAGGGGAATTTCCAGCGGCGGGAAAACAAATTAAAAACATACGATATGATAACGATGAGACTTAAAAAAATAAGGACAGAATAGCTATGAAACGGCATGGATCTCCTTTGGTTGTTTCGTAATACCCTGTTTGTGAAGCAAGAGCCCCTCTACGTTGTATTGCATTATACGGCCGGACGCAAGCACTCTCAAGAAAATTGAAGCATACAACGGAATAATGGTACGGCACCTCAGTTTAAAGACACAGGCCATTTTCAAAAAAGCAGTTTGATCTTTCCGCTTTCTCGAAAATGGCCCTTATGGAACACCTTACTGACGCTCCTATAAAATAGCCCCCCTACACAAAGGTACCGCTATTTTAAAACGTCCAAGGTCTTAAGATATTTATAATAATCGCTATCCGTCGTCAAAACCACCGTGGACTTATCGTCTATCGTATGCTTATACGTTTCCAACGTCTTCATAAAAGAATAAAACTCGGGATTCTGACTATACGCGGCCGCATAAATACTGATAGCCTCGGCATCCGCTTTACCGGTAATGATCTGCGCTTCACGATAAGCCTCTGAAGTAATAGCTTTCAATTCTTTCGCTACCTGACCTTCTATCTCCGCTGATTTCCCCTGTCCTTCGGAGCGGTATTTCTCGGCGGCGCGCTTTCGTTCGGCGATCATGCGGTCATAAACCTTATTCCGCACATCCTCCACATAATTGACCCGTTTGATGCGGACATCAACGATATCGATACCGTACTGCGGAGCAAGGACCTTTGCTTTTTCTAAAATAGCAGCCTCCAGCAAATTCCTGCCGACTTCTATACGCTCCAACGCCTCATCGGTAACGATCACATCTTCTCCGTCGCCCCGAGACTCGAGCATACGGTTGGAATCCCGCACC
>CAZJJL010000047.1:7586-9518 GCA_964546325.1 uncultured Planctomycetales bacterium
AATATCCCTGGTCGCGGAATTGATAATATCATCCAGCCTTCCTTGCGCGCTCATCTCATTGCCTACAGACTGTAAGAATTTCAAGGCATCGATGATCTTCCATCGCGCGATCGTATCTACCCAGATATACTTCTTATCTTTCGTAGGGATCTGATTCGGATCGCCGTCCCAAGCCAAAAGCCTCTTTTCAAAAAAATGGGCTTCCTGGATAAGCGGCTGCTTAAAATGCAATCCCGTTGAAGTGATCGGATCACCGACAGGTTTACCGAACTGCGTAATAACCACTTGCTTGCCTTCTTCAATAACATATACCGCGCCTATCGCAAACAAAAGGACCATAAGCGCAAATACACCCGCGCATGCCACAACAAGGGCTCGTAATGTTTTCATTATTGCTGCCCTCCTTTTTTGTTAATATCCAAAAGCGGCAGGATCGATCTCTGCTGCGCGTCGATTATGTATTTCTCTTTTGCGTTAGGAAGCACCTGCATCAGGGTCTCCAAATACAGCCTCTTTTTGGTTATATCAGGCGCTTTTTTATACTCTTCTAGGGTGGCAAGGAACCGCGCTGACTCACCTTTGGCGCGATTGATCTTATCCGTTGCGTAGCCCTCTGATTCGCGGATAGTCTTTTCCGCCGTCCCCTTTGCCTTAGGGATTACCTTATTATACGCTTCCCAAGCCTGATTGATCATCTTCTCTTTTTCCTGTTTCGCTTCGTTGACTTCATTGAACGCCGGCTTTACCTTCTCCGGAGGGTTGACATCCAGCAATTTGACCGTAACGATCTGCACACCGACATTATAGATATCAAGTATCCGCTGGATCTCCTGCTGTGCCAGATCATCGATCTCCTCGCGTTTTGTCGTAAGGACTTCATCGACCGAGTAATCACCGACAAAACGCCGCATAACGACTTCGGAGATGTCGTGAATATTATCTTGCGGGTGACGAGTTGAAAAAAGCAATTTAACAGGGTCCTTTATCTTAAATTGCACGATCCAACGGACATCAAGGATATTCAGATCTCCGGTAAGCATCAAGGATTCTTCATCATAATTACGCGCTGCGTACCGGGAGCCCAATCCTGAAGCCCCGGTCCGAAAGCCGTATTCGTCTTTAAAAACCTTCTCTACTTTAATGGGTGTTACCCGATCAACCCCAAAGGGGATCTTTACATGCAAGCCGGGCGAGCTTAATCCGGAGAACTTGCCGAACCTCTGGATAACGCCGACCTCATCAGGCCCGATCGAATAGATCAAGCCCCGCAATCCGATCAAAACAAACAAAACGATAATAGCAACCGGCACCCACTGAGAAAAACTGTTGAAGTTCTTCTTGCCCACGTCAATTATCTCATCGGGACTAGGAACATTTTTCCAATCCATGCGCCCTCCTTTTGTTTCCGGGTGTTAATAAAAACAAGAAACCGCCATCATTATCTTACCGATGGCGGCCCGACCATCATTGCTCCCTTCAGAAAAAAACTCTGAACCCGCAAAAATTATCTTCTTATAAATCGTTCGTTTGTATAGTACTGACTTCTTACATGCTTGTCAAGCACTATCGCTGCGCAGCGCCCCACACTATCGACGCAAAAAGCACTGCGCAGCATTCTTCTGTATCATAATGCAGCGCGGATCACCGTGTGATAGATAAGTCCCCTATAAGGTCCCGGGCAACTTTTTTCCCGGCAAGGAGCATCCCGCCAAAAATAGGCCCCATACGAGGTCCTCCAAAAACAGCGTTCGCGCACATCCCGCACGTATACAAACCGGCGCATACTTTTTTTGAGTTTTTCACGATAGTCGCTTCACCCAATTCCGCGCCCTGCTGGCCCACATCTCGCTGAGTGATGATGCTGTTGTGTTGTCAGCCGATGCCGCCGCCGCCCTGCACGTCACAGCAGCGGATACAGTCCGCTTCGTCCCC
>CAZJJL010000048.1:0-5179 GCA_964546325.1 uncultured Planctomycetales bacterium
CTTAGACCGGGGGATAAGCCCGGGAGTTCCTGGTTCCGGAGAATATGTTATCTCCCTCGACGATGTTTTATCCATTTCTGTTTGGCAAAATCCCGATTTGAATAATCAGGAGATCAATGTGCGCCCGGACGGGCAGGTGTCTTTTCCGCTTATCGGTGATGTTCAGGCGGCAGGCTTAACGATCCCGCAGCTTGCCAGTACCGTCACCCATAAGCTTAAGGAATTCATCCGTGACCCCCAGGTTTCCATTGCCATACGAAAAATAGGAGGCAGCAAGGTTATTGTTTTGGGTGAAGTAGGCCAACCCGGTATTTATTCGGTCACGGGAGCTAAAACCGTTCTTGAAGCGATCGGCCAGGCGCGCGGGTATACCCGCGATGCGATCATGAATAGCGTTATCCTTATCCGGGGAGGTTTTGTTAATCCGCAGGCGCAGCGGCTTAATTTGGTTAAAGCGATGAAGGGGGCCGATCTGACGGAGAATGTATCGTTGCAATCGGAAGATATTATATTTGTGCCGCGCTCGTTTATTTCCGATCTTAACTATGTTTTAAATCAGGTCATGCAGCCGTTATCCCAGGGCGCGTATAGTTACTCGGCGTATGGTGTATTGATGCCGAAATCCATACGAGGCAGGAGCACAGGCGCAAGTCAATAAATGCGCCCGCGTTTTTTTGTATTCTTCAGGTCCAAGAACAGTATTTATTTTGCAACCGGCGATAGGAAAAGGAGCGTGTATGGAATCATCGAAGGGCGGGGTTGATTTCTTTGAAACAACCGGGCAAAGCATGTGGCCTTCGATCCGGCCGCAGGATAAGATCATTGTTGTGCCGGTGACTCCGCAGGAACTGCATTTGGGCGATCTTGTCCTCTATCGGGAGAAGGGGGCTTTGGTTTGTCATCGTTTGCTGCGTAAGTTGCGGGCGACCGGAGGGTATTTGTTTTGGGTGCGCGGAGATGCTACGCGTTGGGGATACGAGACGATCGATAATCTTAATCTTGTGGGCCGCGTGTCACAAATCATACGCGACGGCAGGGTTATTTCTCAGGATACGCTGCAAGCCAGGGTTTTTAACTGGGGCGCTTTGATCTTTGCTCCTCTTTTCAGGATTTTCTTTTCTCTCTTCAAGAGCCGCAACTAAAAAATTATTAGTGACGAATGCATCATTGCTACCGATTTATACGGTATCATGCTTATCGCGTGCCGAACACCATGACCGTTAGCCGAAGCCTCTAGCCTCACGTATGAACAACGTATTCCTTATCGAAGACCATGATGAAGCATTGAAGATTTGGCATAAAACCGGTATGCGTTATGGTTGTCTGGTTCATCTTGACGCTCATCTTGATTATGCATAGAACGGGATTGCCGCGTTGATCGTTCCGCAATACGTTGGCATGGCGCGGTGTTTTCCGTTAAGATCCCTTGGGGGAATATGTATATTTGTACACTTGATCGCCTGCCGCGTTTTTCAGAAAGGGTCCTTCTTGATATCGATGCCGATTTTTTTGTGATACCGTCTGTCCGTCATGCCGACAATACGCAATGTATCGGGCGCCGCCGGCCTTGGATCAGCCCCCAAGAAGTAGTGTGCTGTTTAAGCGATAAGAATATCCGGGTGAATAGTGCGACCATAGCGTATTCCACAAACGGTGGGTTTACGCCCATGAAATAGCGCTTTATTGCCGATGAGGTGGCATTTCTGCTGGCTGGCAGAAAATTTAAAAACCGCTTTGAAACGAGTAAAAAAGCCGCGGATAACTTTTGCCTTTTTCGCGCAAGCGGCATGGCGGCATATTATCGTAAAGCTATTGCTCTGGACCCAGCGTATTGAAGAATCGATAATTCATACGGTCCGCTGTATGCATCTATCGGTAAACTAGAGCGTGCAAAAAAAGAATTTCAGGCTATTTGTCGGGTTGATCCCCATAATCCGGGTGCTTTATGGGGGTTGGCAGAAATAGCGTTTCGCAGGAAGAATAATGCCGCTGCCAGGCGCTACTTGAAGCGCGCGCAAATGGTTTTTTCCCCGATAGTTTCAAAGAACGTGGGTATTTCGATATGGTTTTTACAAGGTAAGCTTGCGTTGCGGCAGAAACAATGGCTTGAAGCAGAGGCTTATTTTCGCAGGTGCATTCAGGGAAAGCCGTTGGCGGCATCGTACCGCTTTTTTCTTGGTCGATCGCTGGAAGGGAAAGGGATACGGAGGGTGCCGTTTCTTTGTATCAGGACGCGATCAAGCTTGGGTATCCGCCGATCCCTGTTCTTTGGCGGTTGACAAAAATAAGCTGTTGGCTTGCAGAAAATAGCGATATAATACAATTTGTTAAAGATAAACTCGTTTTGCTGCAGAAGCAGGGTATGGCTAAAAAGCAGCGCGATGATATTCGACGAATAAAAAGAAGCTTGCAACAAATTTAGTTTGTAGCTGTGAATTCATAGGGCATAGGAAAATACAAGGCTGTTAATCCGTCCCGTGCAGATGCCTTGTATAGTAAGAATAAGGAACGTTTTTCGTTTTACCGGGGAGTGTTCATCAATGATGGGAAGTGTCCCCTGTACCCTTTGTTAAGGAGGCGATATACATATGGATGATCCCGGCTCGTACGCGGCGTATGCCAAAAGAGGGTATGCCTACTATAACAGCGGCGATTTTGCAAAGGGGATCGCTGATTTGAATACGGCCCTTTCATTGAACCCGGAATATGCGTGCGCATATTCGTACCGCGGTTACGCCTTTCGGAAAACCCGCCGCTATGATCAGGCTCTGGAGGATTTGACCCGGGCGGTCGCCTGCAACCCGTTGGACGCGGAAGCTTTTACCAATCGGGGGTTGACCTATGAAACGTTGCGGTTATTTGATAAGGCTTTGACCGATTTTACGAACGCGATCATGGTTAATCCTCGATATGAAAATGCGTATAAGGCCCGTGCCACGGTGTATTTTATGAAACGCAATTATGATGCCGCCGGGTCGGCTGTGAAAGCGCTTGACCGGTTAGGGGGTCCAGTGGATTCCCGCTTTCTTAAAGAGCCCCAAAACGCGTCGGGGAAGAAATAATGAAAAAGTTCGTTATGGGAGCGGTCATTATCTTTGTAATGGGATTTGCAACTATGGCATGTGCGCTATGCGATGCTATGGATGGGCCGGTTGCTACAGACGCGATCCGGGCCCTTGATAATAAGAATGTGAATATTGCGCTCAAATGGGTCGCTCCCGCGTATGAAAACGAAGCGCGCCTTGCGTTTGGCAGGGCGATGTCCGTGCGCCAGGAAGATGCCCAGGTCAAGGAACTTGCGGACCTTTATTTTATCGAGAATCTCGTTCGGTTACATCGGCAGAGTGAGGGCAAGCCGTATACCGGTGTCAAACCTGTCGGCGCCTGGTCCAGTCAGATCGCGAAAGCCGCTACGAAAGCTTTGCAGGAGGGGACTCCCGAAGAATTGATCTCGGCGCTGCGCAAGAAAGTTTCGATAAGCCTGAGGGATAGTTTTTCCGACGCATATTCTAAGAGCGTTCATCAGGATGAAGGGTTAGAAGAGGGCAGGGAGTATGTGGCAGCGTATCTTCATTATATCGGCTACGTTGAACATCTCAATGAGGGGGTAACGTTTACCCGTCATTGCGAATAAGGAGGTGGGAGATGCCGTTTATTAATCTCAAAGTTGTGGGAAAATTATCGAAAGATCAGAAACAGAAAATAGCGGAAGAATTCTCCGATACGCTGTTGCGCGTTGCGGGAAAACCAAAAAATGCTACGTATCTGGTGATCGATGAGGTCGCCGGGGAGAATTGGGCGCAGGGAGAGAAGTTCTTTGGGTAGTATGCAGATAGACCCGTATGTATTATATGAGCGCGTGCGTCTTCAGAAGCCCGTTGTGCATCATCTGACCAATTGGGTGACTATTTTTGATTGCGCGCAGATCGTAAAGACCTTGGGCGGTTCTCCGGTCATGGCGCATGCTCCCGAAGAAGTTGCTGATATGGCGCAGATCGCTTCCGCGCTTGTTTTGAATATCGGTACATTGACGGTTGATTTTGTCTCGTCGATGAAAAAAGCTGCTTCTGCCGCTCACAAAAAAGGTATTCCTGTTGTTCTCGATGTGTGCGGTGCCGGCGCAACGGGTTTGCGCGATACGGTATGCGCAGAGCTTTTAAGGGATGTCCGTATTGACATCATCAAAGGCAATGTTTCGGAGATCGCCCGTGTCGCCGGGGAAAAAGTAAAGACAAAAGGCGTTGATGCCGCCGATGTTTCTTCCGATCTGTCTTGTTGTGCCGCATCCCTTGCGCGTAAGCATAAAGCAACCGTTGTTGTTACCGGCGCGATCGATCATATTACCGACGGCAAAAGGGTTTTTCGGGTTTCTAACGGGCATATTATGATGACGCATGTCGTCGGCACCGGCTGCATGGCGTCTTCGGTCATCGCAACATTTGCGGCCGTGGAAAAGGATCTTGCGGTTGCTGCGGCAAGCGGTTTATGTATTTATGAGATAGCGGCGGAATGCGCTGCGCGCGCCGCAAAAGGCCCCGCGCTTTTTAAAGAAAAACTTTTCGATCGCATATTTTGCTTGGATCACAAAACGGTAAAACGGTTGCAGAAAGTCGCATGCGTCGCATAAAAGGTTATTATTTTATCACCGATGCCGCATTGAGCAGGCAAGGGAATGTCGATGATGTAAAAGAAGCGGAATCCGCAGGTGTCGCCCTTATTCAATATCGCAATAAATGTGTTGCGACCCCGCAACTTTTTAAAGAAGCCCTTATCCTCCGCCAGTTTTGTAAGAAGAGTTTATTTATCGTAAATGACCGGATCGATGTGGCGTATGGTGTGCACGCCGATGGCGTGCATATTGGCCAAAGCGACGGATCTTTACAACAGGCGCGAAAGATTCTGGGGCCCAAGAAGATAATCGGGGTAACCGTGCATTCTCTTTCTCAGGCATTACAGGCGCAGAAGAGAGGGGCCAGTTATATTGCGCTTGCCCCCATTTTTGCCACCGGCACGAAACATGATGCCGGCTTGCCCTGCGGCATTGAAGGCATTGCGCACATCAAGAAAAGCCTTTCTATACCGTTGGTTGCGATCGGAGGGATTACGCTGGAGAATGCTTCAGCGGTTATTCGCGCCGGGGCCGATAGTATCTGTGCGATTTCTGCGGTTGTGGCAAATG
>CAZJJL010000048.1:5278-9169 GCA_964546325.1 uncultured Planctomycetales bacterium
ACCTCTGGGGTGGAGGAAGGGGCAAAAGAGTTGACAGGCGCAAGACAAGCGTATATAATTTACCTCTACCAATTTGAGTATTCGCGAGGATGGTGGAATGGCAGACACGACAGTTTGAGGGGCTGTTGGCTGAATAAGCTGTGAGGGTTCAACTCCCTCTCCTCGCATAAATGAGCGCATAACTTACGGCATCCTTTTTAGGATGCCGTAAGTTATTTGCGCGAATTTACCCCGCGCCTATGAGCATATTCCGAAGGAATATGCGAATGGTTAGGCGTCGGGGCAAATAACGCTGCAACTTCTTGAAGACCCTTCGGGTTCTCCCGTTCGCCAATCTTCATAATAAAAACAGGGACGTTTTTGGTTTTTATACCAAGGAACGTCCCTGTTTGTTTAGACGGCTTTTCGCTTATCTTTAATATAACTTGAATAGCCGAATTGTTTTGCGGCAGTTTTTAATTCAGCGCCTATTTCCCCGATCTGCGCTACGTGTTCGATCTTGCGGTATTCGTTGCTGACGACTCCGATGGAAATAGAAAGAAACCCGAGCTTGACTTCTTTTCCCTGGCGGTCATGCGCCATGATATAGCCGCGTTCCCGGTCCATCTTTGTATAAAAATGCGGGGCTGCTTTGTCAAAATCGAAAATGATCCCCTTGCAGATCTCATCGACCTTATTCGGGGTTGTCAGAATGACAAAATCATCGCCGCCGATATGGCCGATAAAATCGTCCGGGTTCCCGGATTCCTGCGTTATGCGGATAAGGATGCGGGCGGTTTCTTTGATAACTTCGTCACCGTGCTCAAATCCGTACTTATCATTATAGGATTTGAACTTATTGAGGTCAGCGTAACAGACGGCGTACATTGTTGTTGCGTCGATCCTTTTCTGCAGTTCGTTTAAGATGGAAACGTTCCCCGGAAGTCTGGTGAGCGGATTTGCCTCGAGATCTCGCTCCGTGCGACGCAGTACCATGCGGATACGCGCAAGGAGCTCTTTGGGCTCAAAGGGTTTGACGACATAATCATCGGCTCCCGCATCAATGCCTCCGACGCGGTCGTTAATATCCCCCTTACCGGTCACCATAATGATCGGGAGGTGCCGTAAGAGAAGGTCTTTTTTTACGCGCCGGCAGACTTCCCGGCCGTCAACTTTCGGTATTTTGTAATCCAGAAGGACTAAATCCGGGGCTTTTGAATTAATGATCTTGAGCGCTGCTTCTCCGTCCTCTGCTTCGACAACGGAATAATTTTCTTCGGAAAGCGTTAGTTTCAAGACGTCCCTGATATCGGGATCATCGTCAACGATCAGAATTTTGAATCCCATAATGCTCCTTTTACGCGGTTGCTGGTAAGGTGAAGCTGAATGTTGTTCCTCTGCCGGTGGAACTCTCAACCCAGATCCTTCCCCCGTGCGCTTCAACAATATGTTTCACTAAAGCCAGCCCAAGACCGGTTCCTTTTGCCGTTTCATTGATCGCGTTATCGACGCGATAGAATTCCTCGAACACTTTTTCCTGCGCTTCCGGCGGAATGCCGCAGCCGGTATCGCGTATGTCAATGCGGACATATTTATCGGCTTTTGCGCTTTGCACGGTGATTTTCCCCCGTTGTTGCGTGAATTTAATGGCGTTACCGATAATATTAATGAAGACGCGTCTGATCTGGCTTTCGTCAGCCCAGATCGTTGTTGCTTCGGTAGGGATATCCGCTTGGAAGGTAATGTCTTTTGCTTTAAACTGCACGTTTAAAAGGTCAGCCACCGATGCAACGAGTTTTGAGAGGTCAACCGTTTGTTGGTTCATGACCACTCTTCCCGATTCGATCCGGGAAATATCCAATAGGTCGTTTACGATATTGGTCAGTTCGTCGCTGTGTTTATTCACTTTTTCGAGCCTGAGCTTGACTTCCTCGGGGACTTCGCCGAGCTTGCCTGCCAAGAGAATAGACGCGTATCCTTTGATCGATGTCAGCGGAGTCCTCAGTTCGTGGGAGACTGCCGAGACAAAATCCGTTTTACGCTTTGAGATCATTTTTACTTCTTCAAGCGCGCTGGTTAATTCATGGGTGCGCAGTTCAACTTTCTTTTCGAGATCCTGCTGCGCTCTCCAGGTCTTTTCAAAGAGGCGGGCATTTTCGAGCGCTTGTCCTATTTGATGCGCCAGGATACCGATAAGCTCTTCGTCTCCTTCGGTCATCGTGAACTTAAGGTTGCCGGTTCCGGCAAAGAAGAATCCTTGCGCTCCTTCTTTGGAGAGTATAGGGCTGACCACAAAGGCGTGCACGTCGAATACCCGATTGACTTTATTGCGAAGAGTAGTATTTTTTGCGAGCGTTAAGGTGGAAAGGCTGCGCTCCTGGCGGATAATATCCTGCAAAGAGCTTTTGACTGACGCAACAAAGGGGATGATAGAGGACATTTCTTCTTTCGAGTATCCTACGGTTAAGTGCAGATCGAATTGCTGCGATTCCTCATTCCATAAAAAACAGCAGCTTTTTTCAAAACCGAGCTCTTCAAGCGTTGCGGCGTCGATATGCTTGAATATCTGTGTTTCCTCCAGCGTCGTTGAAACGGCACGCGAAAGTTTTTGCAACGCGTAAAGGCTGGAAATCTTCTTATCAAGTTCTTCCTGGGTTTTATTTAATTCCATATCCGTACGCACGATGAGCTTTGCCTGTTCATCCATTTCATCGAGAGATTTGCGTAATTTTTTCATTTCCGCCTCGGTTTGTTTCAGATGTTCCATTTTGAACGCGAGGAATAACGATAGGCCAAAGATGATAATGACGCCGATAAGGCCGATAAGATTAAGAAGACTTTCGCTCATGCGTGTGCCTTAGCCTCCGATAGCCAAAACAGTTATCGTTTGGTTATGTAAATACGTTTTACCTTTATAATTAATTGATTCGAGCGGCGCTTGCTCTCCAAAGGTGCATGCGCCGATAATGGGCACGTCCGGTCCGAATACCTCGCGGATGATCTGTATCTCTTTTTTTGCGTCCCTTCCTAATAATGCGTTGCGTGACATAGAATCAAAAACAAAAACCAGGCTGCAGGGAGATCCTAAAAGCCGTTGTTGGGCCGAGATTGCCGCTTTTTTTGTCGCTTCAAGGCAGGATTCTTTCGTTCCGATCATTAAGCGGATCGAACTTCCTTCCGGAACGTTTCCCTGAAAGATCAGGGACCCGTTATTTTCTATGGAAAGAATATTACGCAGGAGAATTTCTTTTTCATCAGGAAGGGGCATACCGATAGGGTATAAAATTGATATGCGCCGGGTTTCTTTTTTCAGGCGCTCCAGATCACAGGCAAAGTAGTCCTCATAGACGTTGGTCGCCGATACCCCGTCTATTTCATACACAACGTTATGGATTGATTTGGTGACGGTACGCGGTTTTCCGATTGGGTTCCATCCGTGCTCAACCCCGAAGCCGCACATGATCTTTCCTCCGAATACAATTCCGCTGGCCGCATCCTGAAGTATGCGGTCGTTATGGAAAACGGAAGTTTTGGCAAATTCAAGATTATCGGAAGCGGCTGCTGCGATAAGAGGGAAACTAATGCCGAGCTTTTCCTGTAGCCCGGTAATGAAATTCCAATTCTCAGCCATGAGGCCATCGTAGAATATGAGCCCGAAATCGCGCGTTACCCCGCTGAATTTCGAAACAAGTTTTTCCCCCAATTCTTCACCGGCTTTGAGCGCTGATCGTATCCGTACGGAATCGATGTCGGCGGTGGTGATATGCGCCCTTTCGGGAATACAGATCAGTGCGATTGCGATACCGAATCGTAATACCCCTGCAGTGGTTATGACCCCTCCCGTCGAGCAACCGATGATGGCGCTGGTGCCGACCAGGTCTTTTACGATCTTAAGGGTATTAGGAGATCGGA
>CAZJJL010000048.1:9179-9458 GCA_964546325.1 uncultured Planctomycetales bacterium
TTAGGATGCGCGAATTCACCTGAGGCAAAAACGATTGTCAGGTCAATGGTTGTGTTATGAATAGTAGTGCGCGCTTCCTGCATAGCTTCTTTAACAGCCAGGATATAGTCGCGCTGCGTGCTTGCTCCGACGCCGATTTGGAGAGTTTGAGTTGATATCATGAGTAAGGGTAATTATTTTTTACAGCTGTAGTATATAAGTAAACATTCGTCGGGTCAATATAATTGTTGACGAAGACAGCTGCTTCCGATACAATAAGCATCCGTTAGATTTCCTCTG
>CAZJJL010000049.1:0-9442 GCA_964546325.1 uncultured Planctomycetales bacterium
TTCACGGTCTGAAAGCGCATCCAAGGCCGAATTAATTGCCTCTTTAAGCATCGTGTGCACGGTAGCATTCGCATGAGAAATCGCTGTATAGTCCTGGATAAAATCGCCGAAATGCGTATCTCCTTCGTCACCAATAGGCATTTGCAAGGAAATCGGCTCCTGAGCTATCTTCAAGATCGACTTCACTTTCTCCTGCGGCAAACGCATTTTCTGGGCTATCTCTTCGGGAATCGGCTCGCGGCCATTTTCCTGCACAAAAATCCTCGAATAACGAATGATCTTATTGATCGTTTCCGTCATATGGACGGGAATCCTGATCGTTCTGGCCTGATCAGCGATAGAACGGGTGATCGCCTGTCTGATCCACCATGTCGCGTACGTCGAAAACTTATACCCGCGCTTGTACTCAAACTTTTCAACTGCGCGCATAAGACCGATATTACCTTCCTGGATAAGATCTAAGAAAGATAGACCTCGGTTGGTATACTTTTTAGCAATACTAACAACAAGCCTTAAGTTTGCCTCAACAAGGCGTTTTTTGGTCCGATTGAATTTCAAATGGGTTGAACGGATAAACTTTATCTGCTCTTTCACTTGAGCGTGCGATTCGCTAAGCTGACGGCTAACCGCTTTTTTACGATTCCTGTCGGCACGCCTTCCTTGACGCATAAGCTGCTCATACTCGCGCACGACATGATGCAATTTCCTCACAGCAGCCTCAACAACGGACGTTGTAAAATTAAACTGCAGGATATACAAAAGTATCTTTGAATCGCTGCGCGTTTTTTTGATCTTACCGATCAATTTCTTAAGCTTCTTAAGAGAACTTCCGTCCTTGGCCTTAAGGTCATCCTTGACCACCTCTTCGGCGCTTATGGCGCCGGAGAAAACATCATTCGCAACCGCGATCATCTCATTACGGCAAAAAACCGTTGCCAATGCCGCATGTTTGAACCTCTCCTCGGCTTCTTCGATATTCTTTGCCAATTCGATCTCATGCTCACGGGACAACAGGGAAATAGATCC
This sequence comes from uncultured Planctomycetales bacterium, assembly GCA_964546325.1. GTDB lineage: Bacteria > Omnitrophota > Gorgyraeia > Gygaellales > Profunditerraquicolaceae > DAONEO01. Next base: position 1,027 of record CAZJJL010000049.1, read on the forward strand.
CATCTGTTTGAGATACATCTTAACCGGATCATCCAACGGCATAAAACGTTCTTCGATCTTTAACAAATGCTCGCTAAAAGCATCCGCCTCCTCCTTGACATCTTCACGCAACAATTCTTCTTTATATTCGGGGACAGACTGCTTATCGCCGGCTGCATCTTCCTTCTCTTTATCGGCGTCAACAACGCGGATATCTTCGCTACCCAAAATATCGAATATCTGATCGATCTCTTCGGAAGAGCACACATCCTCAGGCAAAAGGTCATTGACCTCATCATAGGTAACAAAACCTTTTTGCTTTCCAAGCGCGATGATCTTTTCTAAATCCTTTTTTGTGTATTGTTTGTTTTTCATAGGTACTGATTCTCCTCTATGCGCAGCCATACGCATACCTCTTAATAATGTCCCTCATGAGATCCGTAATAATTCAAAACCTAATTTTGTGATTTTAAAAGCTCATGAAACTCCTGCATAAGCCGGATAAGTTCGCCTTCATCACCTTGCGCTTGCGCAGATTTTATCTTTTCCTGCAGCGATATCCTTTTGATCCGTATATTCTTAGTCTTAAGCCGTCGGATACAATCGTCAACGACTTTCTCTTTATCATCCATCGAAGCATCAGAAGGCATTGCTGACTCGCAAATGAACTTCATCGTATGCTCATCGTCAAAATAATGGAGCAAACTACTGGGTTCGATAAGCTTCCCCTGATCGACAAAATCAAAAAGCTTCGATACGATCTGCGCTATCCGCTGATCATGGAACTCCTGCGGATCAAGTTGACGCCGGATGCGGTCGATCAAATGCGTCTCTTCAAGCATAAGTTTGAATAAAAGTTTTTCCGTAAGGTTCTCCTGGGCCGTATCGGATGCGGGAGGTTTTTCCTGCCTCACCGACAACCCTGCTCTTGGCTTTTCTTTTTTTATCTCAGCCCACAAGGCCTCTTCGCTTACTGAGAGAATATCGGATAGCTTTTTTACATATTCCGACTGCATAACCGCATGCTTGAACAACGCGATAGTTGCCAGCATTTCGGAAGAAATCTTCGATTTTCCCTCAATGCTATCTGACCGGTACTTGCCCTTTAAAAGGCGAAGCTTAAAATCAAAGAGGTTCTCAGCCTTATCAACAAGAGCGCGGATACCGTCGGGGCCATACGTGCGCACATAAAGATCGGGATCGAATCCTGCCGGCAACGAAGCAACGCGCACCGACATTTCCTCGCTTATAAAAATATCGAGGCTCCGAAGCGCCGCCATCTGTCCTGCCTGGTCGGCATCATAGATCATGACCGCGTTATGCGTGTACCGTTTAAGCGTACGGACTTGATCGGACGTTAACGCAGTACCCAGAGAAGCCACGATATTACAGGCGCCTTCCTGAAAAGGCACCAAGAAATCTAAATAACCCTCAACGATCAAAACCTGATCGGAATCACGCACAAAATCTTTTGAAAGATGAAAACCGTATAGATTCTTTCCCTTACTGTACACCGGTGTCTCCGGAGAATTAATGTATTTAGGAAGACTGTCGTCTAAAACGCGCGCCCCAAAAGCTATCGGGCGGCCTTTTATATCAAAGATCGGAAAGATCAAGCGGCCGCGGAAACGGTCATAATAGCCGCCGTTATCTTTGGCAAGGATAAGTCCTGCTTTTTCAAGAAGGCCGAGAGTCACACCTTTTTGCCGCATAAACGCAATTAAACCATCCCACTTATCAAGCGCCAAGCCGAGTTTCGCTTGAGAGATAGACCTTTCAGATATCCCCCGTTTTGCCAGATACGCCCGAGCCCCGGCTCCAGCGGATGATGTAAGATTTGAGCTATAATACTCGACAGCAAGCTCATTAATAGTATATAACTGCGTTAGAAAGCTTATGATCGAAGGATCCTGAGGCTTTGTTTCAGGCAATACGACGCCTACCTTTTTTGCCAAATGCTCAACCGCCTCGGGGAATTCCAAGCGCTCATATTTCATAAGAAACTTAAACGCATTCCCTGATTCACCGCAACCAAAACAATGATAAATCTGCCGCTCAGGAGACACCATGAATGACGGTGTCTTCTCGTTATGGAACGGACACGGCGCTTTAAAGTTACGCCCCGACTTTTTTAAGGGAATATACCCGGAAATAAGCTCAACGATATCGACCCGGCCCAAAATTTCATCCAATGCGTTTTGCGGAATAAGACCCGGCATGCATAATCCTCTTTTGACTACGATCTACGGAACCGCCTAAATCCCGAACACTCTATGATATGGAATTCTTCGTGTGCGCTTTTCTCAAGGCGGTCAAACAAAAGATTCAAACCTAATGTATCCGAAGACATATGCCCCGCAAGAACCACGTTCAAACGGGCGTTCTTTATGTTGCGAAAATGTTCTTCACTGATGTGCATAGAGACCAGCGTCCTGATCCCTTTTTTATATAACGACTGATAGACGTCTTTGGGCCCTTCGGTGCCACCGGTCATTTCCACGAAGATCTTCCCTGCCGCCCGTTTAGGATCGCCTAAAACTATACGCGGCCCTGCAAGTGTCGATGCCGCTTCCTGATATTCCGGTATACCCATCAAAAGATCGAAAATATCCTGTACCGTTTTCGGTTTTTGACGGGCGAATAAGCGTTCCAGAAAAAAAGCCACCTGATTATCGGCAGGAGTATGAATGCACATAAACGGGATGTCAAGGATCCGCGCCACGTCAACCGCGCGCATATGATTGCCTGTCGTGATCCTTCTATCGACCTCTCTCCTGCGCTGCGTGATGAATTCTTCCGCAACAACGGGGTCAAAACCGATCTTTTTCAAAAGATCTGCCTGGAGCTTCATAACATCAACCAGCCCCATCAAAGCGGCGCCTTCCGGATGGTGTGAAACCACCAGATCAAGCCCTCTCTCTTTTCTGATCTTATCCGCTAAAAGAAGCTCCCCAACCTCAATATCGATACCGGCAAGGATCGTCCGTACGTCTCCGGAAGGATTGCCATGCAAAAGCGCGGAATCCTCAAAAGACCTGATCGCGGATCTTTTTCTTACGTCACACGCAGCGCCTGCTTCAATAACCGCTTTATAAAAAGCCCCTAGTTTCATTCCGTTTTCTTTACTTTTTTCGGAGCGGTAAAATTATCTTTTATCTCATCAATGGTTGTATTATATTTTTCAAAACCCATGAATTTCGAGATAATGCCTTTCCACATAGCCCCATATAAGGTAGGCGTGACATAAAAGAGCCGATGGCCGAAATAAGATTGATACACGCTATTCTTGAAATATGAAATACTCATGATGGTCAAGATAAAAACGATCAGGGACGCTAAAAGGATCCCCCTTATGAACCCAACGCATAACCCGCCCCAACGGTTAAGGGTATCCACCGCTTCGGTATGGATGAGTTTTCCCAGGGTTTCCCGCAAAAGCACAAATATCCCGTACCCTACAAATATCAGCACAATAAAAACCATGAAATCCAAAAACTCAACCGGCATTATAGAAGATGGAGAACGCACATTCGCACGATTGCCGATCAAGTCAGAAACAACCGTATAATAATGACACGCTAAATATAAAGAAAACAAGAGTCCAAAAAGCTTGAAAATTTCGGAAACAAATCCTATTTTTATAGAAATGTAACATATTCTGGCTAAAATAATTACGATGAGAACATCAACCCAATTACACGCGCGTATGATATCCCACAACATGAGGCCTTCCTTTCATAAGTTATTCAAGCAAAATTAGTTAAAGTATACCATACGAGTATGGTAGTGTCAAGGAAAGCGCTTTCTTTTTTTACTCTATTTCGAAGGAAATCACAATGTTAAAAGAAAGCTCCGGGTAATCAAGATCCTTCGGGAATGCGGGGAAAGGCGCTGCATCTCGAATGCTGCGCAGCGCAGTATCACGAAGATAACTATTGCCGCTTGATCTTTCATCAACCAAACGGATATCGCGTATCACACCATCATTTGAAATGATAAAAGACAGATAAACCTCTCCTACCTCAGTTTTGCTATAATTCTGATACGCGGCCCTCCGTATCTTTTCCCGAACGACCTGATAATAACTAACATAAGTAGGATTATTGATCTTTTCGAGATTATTGAGATTGATCGAAGGCAAGGTCACCTTTTTCTTGACCGCCGCAAAATCAGGCTTTGAAAAAAACGGTTTCCCGAAACCAACCCCCTTTTGTACCGCCTTAGCAGGACGAATAATATTCTGCCTTGCTTGAGCGACATCGGAAGTTTGCGAATACTCCGGGGGCGGTAAATGCTGTCCGGTCAGCTTTGTCGGGACATCGGGAAGCGTTATATCTGTCTGGACGATCGGCCGAGGCGTGTTACGCAGTGTTTTTTTTAATTCCTGCCGGGCGCGCACATAGGTTATTTCGACCTCCTTATGTCTCCTTTGGATCGCCAAAAGTCCAAAATCAGGAGCGGTCAGAAGGATAACCGCATGAACAACAATAGAGAATATAAGCGCTTGCCGCAGGAACTTATTTTCTATTACCATACGCGTAGATTAGCATACCTTCGGAATAAAAACAAGACTTCGTAAGCGGTTAGCGGTTAACGGTTGGCGGTGGACAAAAACAACTCTTTTAAAACATTGTTCACCGATAACCGAACACCGCTAACCGTTCATATAACTTAAAACTCCGCCTTTAATCCACCATTCAATGAAAAACCCGGAACGGGATAATCGCGAATAACCTGATACTTTCTGTTGAACAGATTGTCGATCGACGCAAAGCAGGTAAAGCTCTTGTTTATCTTCTTTGAAGCGCTCAATCCAAACACAAAGAACCTCTTCACATAGGTCGCATTCGCGGCGTCATGGAACCTTCTATCGGTATAATGTCCGTTGAGCTCTATCATAACCCCGGCCCCATCATTCGTGTATTTCAAGGAAACATCCGCCTTATTGTTCGGCTGATATATCAGATATTTTTTTGTCCGGTTGTCTTTGGCATGCATCCATGAGTAATTAACAATTGCCGAATAATTCTCATTGAACGAGATACGGTTTGTCAACTCGATACCATTGATCTGAGCGCTACCGATATTGTTAGGAGACCATACCCAGTTGGTTTCGGTCCAGGCTATCATCTGCTTAAACTGCGAGTGATAATAGGTCAAGCCGCTCGTCAGTTGCCTGGTGATATCTCGCTCTATTCCCATTTCTCCGGTAATGCCTTTTTCCGGTTTGAGGTTTTGATTCCCTTTCGTCCAGCCGTCATCGGGCCAATACAGGTCATTGAACGTCGGAGCACGGAATGACCTGCTTATCGCCGAACGTATCTTTGTTTTGTCGTTAAGCCGGTACATAAAAGTAGCGCTCGGGTTAGCCTCAAAACCGAATGTCGAATAGTCCTCAATGCGAGCGCCTAAAGAAACGTATGCCTTTTTCGTAATATCAAATTGATTGTCAAAATACCAACCCTTTACCGAATACGCATGTTTTCCCGATGACGTGCTATCATTGTAATTTGCAACATAATTGAACCCGCCCAAGAAACGGTAAAAATCAACAAACTGCTTATCGAACTGGAAATCGCATCCATGAACCGTTGTGGTATGTATATTTTTCGTATTGGCTATGTCCCACGCCGACCCTGCTGAATTTTCCATGAACTCCAAGCGATCATACATATTATAGATCTTAACTTTTACCCCGAACATGTTATCAGGCCTGAAATCCCACCCCGCGTCAACAAAATTCTTGTACGTCCTCTGCTTATCATCCGTGTCGGGAGCACTCAAAGTCCCCGCGGCTCCAAGGAGGCTGCGAAAAAAGCCCGAATTAACCGTGATCGTATTGCCCTGCGTAAGATCATATTGAAGCTTCGCGTTACAATCCTTTTGATTCACTTTCGCGTTATCACGAAAACCCACGCTGCTTTCATACGTTCCGCTCATGTGATAGGCGAACCTCCCTATTCGTCCGCCGTGATTCACGCGATCAAGGTACGTACGAAACGTTCCGAAACCGGAGGTCATCTCGGTCTTAAATCCTTCCCGCGGAGGGTTCTTCGTAAGGATATTAACAACGCCTCCCATAGCATTGCTTCCATATAAGCTGGAGCCGGGACCGTGCAGGATCTCAATACGATCGACGCTATCCAACGGTACGGTACTCATATCGATCTCTCCATCGCGCGGACTGTTAACCGGCCTTCCGTCGATCATCACCAAGGTCTGCGCAGCGGTAGCACCGCGCATACGAAGGGTCTTGGAAGCGCCCCAGCCTCCATAATCGCTTACCGACAAACCCGTTACCCCTTCTAAAGCTTGGGCAACATCCTGAGCACCTGACTGCTCGATATCAGACGCATGGAGGACATCAACCGAACGCGAAAGGGAACCACTCTCCTGCCCTATGCGCGCAGCAGTAACAACCACCGTATCCAAATCAACATCCTGGGGGAACGCGTTTGAAAAAAAACTCACGGCGAGAATACTTATCCCTGCGGTTACTATGATCCGTTTCATATCACTTCCCTTTCTCTTTACGCGAGAGTACTTACCTGCCAAAGATGGTCGACCGGACTTACACACGTCGTGTATTACCGTTGCGCGACAGTGCCCGGAATTTCACCGGGACTTCCTCCACCCATGCGGCTTTCTTCAAAGTTATTACTGGAATTTTTTTATATCGAGAAACCAGTGTTGCCAAAATCCTTCCTTGATAATAGTTTCAGCCTCAAGTATTTCAAGAGGCTTCTTAAAACGCGGCCCATCAACCACCAGCGTATGGAACTCTCCTTTCTCTCCGCAGGGGCAAACACCACGCCCCTTTAATTCATCGATCAAAGCCCAATTAATCGTTCTTCCTATGTATTCCTTTCCCATAACATCGGTTTTACAACTAACAATGACCGCTTTAAATCCGGACTGTATGAATTCCGCCAAGATATCTTCAACAGGCACTTTCCAAAGCGGCTCAACAGCGGTTATCTCTAATTCCGAGCAAACCCGTTCAACCCAATTCTCATGTTCTTCCAAATAAATATCCCCAAAAACCATGGCATGAATGCCTCGTTCCTTGAATCGGCAAACAGCTTCTTTAAACTCTGATTCATAATCCTTCATATCGGGACTGACCTCCCACTGCACTAAAGGGATTCCCATTAATTCCCCCTGATAGCGAAGGATATCACCGGAAAGTCCGTGGAAACAACCGCGCTTTGATTCTCGAGAAATAAAGTTAAGCAAACAATTCACCTCATACCCCTGCTGCTGAGCCCTATGAACAGCTAAACATCCGTCTTTACCTCCGCTCCACGATGCTATAGCCGGACCGCGCATGGATTGCTCCTTCCTATGATTATTATCGCCGCTACAATAATTATCTCGATGATCTCATTTGTCGCCCCGATCGTATCGCCGGTCATACCACCGATCTTTCGCGTACAATACGCGCCGAAAAGAACAGCGGCTACTGCAACAATTGCCGTAAGCACAATTCCCCAAAACCCCCAGATCGCATAAGCCAAAACAATGGTTATCAGTGAGGCGCACGCAAACATAAACGGTTGACGGCCGCTCATAAAAAGTGCGGCCTTCCCTTCCTTCCTTGCATAGGGGAATACATACATAACGAGCACCATTGACCACCTGCTCAAAAAACACATCAATAACAACGCGCTCGGAAAAAATGGTATCGGCACCGTTCGTAATAAAAAGATCTTTGCCAAAAGCGCGCTTATCAGACTTAAAACCCCCATCGTCCCGATATGGGGATCGCGCATGATAGCCAGCCTCTCGCGCGATGATGATCCACCTGAAAAGCCATCAACGGTATCGGCAAGCCCATCCAAATGCAACCCCCCGGTAAGTGCGATAAGCATCATAACAAGCGCAAAACTTAGCAAATAAAGATGAATACCCAGGAATGACAGAATATAATATCCCGCAATGAGCACAAGTCCGATCCCATAACCGACAAGAGAAAAGAATATCGTTGAGCGGGAAACCTGTTTTTGTGAAACAGCCTTTAACCGTACCGGTATTATGGTCAGGAATTGCAGCGCAACCATGAATTCTTTCATTTTAGGCCGCCTTCTTTGAAACGTTCGCGCTTTCAAACGTCGCCATCTGTGAAATGATCTTCATCGCGGCATCCGCCAACCCAATACCCAAACACGCGCCGGTGCCTTCTCCCAGCCGCAAGGATAGATCAAATAAGGGTTTCAGACCGATATACGAAAGAATAACGCTATGCCCTCCTTCAGCAGAGCAATGACTTGCGATCAGACTATCTTTAATATCCGGGGCCAATTGATACGCAACGAGCGCGGCAGCTCCGGAAATGAAACCATCAATGAGTATCGGCTTCTTCTTTACCGCAGCAGCCAGCATGACCCCGACAAGAGCGCCGATCTCAAAACCGCCGACTTTGCTTAATACATCAAGA
>CAZJJL010000050.1:0-9258 GCA_964546325.1 uncultured Planctomycetales bacterium
GGGTCGCGGTCGTAGCAACGCTCTATTGCATCAGGGAGGGGCAGTGTCGAGATACGTGCGCGATCGCGACTATTTTGTTAAACGATACGCATGATTTGATCCACAAAGCCTGCGGCTGGATGCTGCGGGAAGTGGGGAAGAAAGATGTTGCCGTGTTGGAACGGTATCTTCAAACGAATGCTTCTTTGATGCCTCGTACCATGCTACGCTACGCGATCGAGCGCTTTCCCGAACATAAACGTCGTCACTACCTGCGCATGTCTTAAAGCCGCAAAAACTCTTTTTCTAAACGCATATGTGAGATTTCAACGACCGTAGGCCTTCCGTGCGGACAGACAAAGGGGTCATCGCAGGAAAGAAGGCTTGCGCGGAGGTGTTCAGCCCCTTCTTTGGTAACGGTGTCTTTAGCCATTACGGATGAACGGCAGGCCATGAGCGCGATTGATTCAGGGGAGAGTTTATTGAAAGTCCCTCCGGCCAGGAGATTGCGGATACTCGTTTCAGGTGTCGTAATGAGCGCGGGGTGAGCGTGTATTGCCAGCGTATTTTTATCGAAAAGCGAACAGTCGAATCCCACCGTGTGTATGATCGCGGCGTTTTCTTCCCAGGAGATCAATTCGTGCGTTGATAACGGAATAAGGATCGGCGACAAAAGCGGTTGAATTTCCACGTGCTCCGTTTCTATCTGTTTTGTTAAGCGCTCAAAACTGACACGCTCTGCGGCGGCGTGCTGGTCAATGACGAGCATCGAATCTTCCGTTTCAAAGAGCAGATAGGTTTGCAGGAGATTACCGATAAAACGGCAGTTCTCTAATTTTTTTCGAAGCGGCGCGTCCGTTTGTGAAGACGAAGGAGTTGATTCAAAGAGCAGGCGCGTTGTTTCGAAGGGGAGTTTGTTGCCTCCTGCAGGAAAAGAGGGCTGCGCAGAAGAAAACTCCGGCTGAGTATCGGGCTGCGGCATGGTAAAGATCGTTTTGTCCGCTTGTTTTGCCTTGCTGCGAGTCATTAAGAGTTCTTCTGCGAACCGGCGTAGATGCGACATAAGGGTTGCTTCGTCTTTTATCTTAACCTCTCGTTTAGTCGGATGAACGTTTACATCGATTTCTTCGTGCGGCACTCTGAGATATGCGCAGAAGAACGGATACACCCCGTGGGAAAGAAGGAGACGGTAAATGTCATTGATGTGATAGCGTATGGAAGCATTCTGCACCGGGCGGTTGTTGATGAATATGAATTGCATGTCTTTCCGGGTGCGTTGGATATTGATATCCCCCAAAACGAACCGTATCGTATAGCGTTTCTGTTCGAAATCCCGTTCTCCTTCGATAAGGTCTTTGGGGTCGAGTCCGAGGGTAGTTCCGATACGGTCTATGAGGCTTTTGTTCGGTGCGGCATCAAAAAGAGTTTTTTCGTTATGCGTAAAACGCATGTGCACAGCCGGGTAAAGAAGGGCGTATGGGATGCTGGTGTCAACGAGTGCGTTGAGTTCGCTCGTATTTGACTTCAGGAACTTTTTTCGCGGGGGTGTGTTAAAGAAGAGCTCCTGCACTTCTATTTCTGTTCCGTCAGTTGTTGCCGACGGTTTAAGATCGATCCGTTCATTGCCTCGTAGATGTATTTCCCAGCCATGCGGCTCTGTTTTGGTCTTTGACGAAAGTCTGATATGAGAGATGGCGCCAATACTGTAGAGCGCTTCTCCTCTGAAGCCTAACGACGTAATATGATAGAGGTCTTGCAGAGAAGAGATCTTGCTGGTTGCATGGCGATGGAAGAGGCGGGCGATATCATCGTGCGCAATGCCTGAGCCGTTATCCGTGACGCGTATCAGGGATTTTCCCGCATCTTTGACGAGTATATCGATCGAGGTTGCTTTGGCATCCAGTGCATTTTCCAGCAGTTCCTTAAGGACTGAAGCAGGCCGTTCAACAACTTCACCGGCTGCGATCTTAGCTATAATATCGGGGGGGAGTATCCGTACGTGGCTCATAAAGGGACCTCGTCCAGTTTTTCCTTTAATTTCTGCAATAGATTCATAGCTTGTAGATGGGTTAATGCGTTAAGATCGATTTTTTTGAGTTCACATTTGATCTCTTCCAGCGCGGGATCATGTTTTTGCGAAAAAAGAGATAATTGGTCGTCCGCAGGTATCCTGTTCTGGATCCGTTGCTGCAAGTTGCTGGTTAACTCCAGCCGGGCCAGGATTTGTTCCGAGCGGCGCACGATTGCGTGCGGGACCCCCGCAAGTTTTGCAACGTAGATGCCATAGCTGTCATCGCATCCTCCGGGCACGATCTTATGCAAGAAGATAACTTCATCATTCCATTCTTTTACCGAAACATTATAGTTCTTAACTCCTGCATATTCATCGGCAAGAGCGGTAAGCTCATGAAAGTGCGTCGCAAAGAGGCAGCGGGTTTTTGCTTTTGCGATATATTCCGCGATTGCCCATGCCAGGCTCAGGCCGTCAAACGTTGATGTGCCGCGGCCGATCTCATCAAGGATCAGAAGGCTGCGCTCAGAAAGGTTGTTGAGGATGCCGGCGGTCTCGCTCATTTCAACCATAAAGGTGCTTTGTCCTTTTGTTATTTCGTCGTGTGCGCCGATCCGGGTGAAGATTTGATCAACGATACCGATCGAGGCCTGCGCAGCAGGGATGTAACTGCCCATTTGTGCCATGATCACCAGAATCGCGGTTTGTCTGATATAAGTCGATTTTCCCGCCATGTTCGGGCCGGTTAAAATAGTCAGGTGATTGTCCGCGCGGTCGAGAAGCGTGTCATTCGGGATGAACGGCTCTGTAATGCATTTTTCTACGACCGGATGCCGGCCGTCTTTGATATCGATGGTATGATCATCCGTTATGCGGCAAGCGCAATAGCCCGGCTGCATGCTCATGAACCCCAGGTTTTGCAGCGCGTCGAGACAGGAGAGTTGTTTGCAGAAATCAGCCAGTGCCGAGGCGTGATCGAGGATCGTTGCGCAAAGATTGTCGAGAAGGGTTTTTTCGAGAGCAATGATTTTTTCTTCCGCGGTAAGGATCTTTTCTTCAAATTGTTTAAGCTCGTCGGTTATATATCGTTCGGCGTTGGCCAAGGTTTGTTTTCTGATATAATTATCCGGCGCCCGGTCCAGGTTCGCTTTACTGATCTCAATATAATAACCGAATACCTGGTTAAATCCTACTTTAAGAGAATTGATCCCCGAATGTTTGATCTGGCGCTCCTGAAAGTCCTTAAGCCAGTTTTTTCCGTTTTCCCGGATATCTTTGAGGGTATCGAGTTCTGCGTTGTAGCCTTTTTGGATGATATGGCCTTCGGCATGAGCCAGCGGAATATCGGGATTGATTGCTTTGGCGAGGAGTTGGCGCAGGTGCGGTATATCGGATAACCTGAAGAGATCGTTATGGTGCGCTAATGGATCAAGTATTGATGCCAGGTGCGGCTGTTTGTTCAGCGCCGAGCGTATCGCCAGAAGGTCTTTTGCCGTTGCCGTATTGCAGGAAATACGGGAGATGCTTTTTTCAATATCAGGAGTGTTATTGAGTATTGTCCGTAATTCTTCGTTGATCCGCGGATTGTCATGGAGAAGGGTCACGGCATCCTGGCGGTTCATGATCTCCGACCTGTTTTTAAGAGGATGGTATATCCAGTTGCGGAGACACCGTTTGCCCATGCTGGTGCGGGTTGCGTCGATACTCTTGAGCAGAAGCTCAAGATCGAGTCCGAAGCATGCGGCAGGCGAGATATAGGCGTACGCGGAGTCCGAATACAGCGAGATCGCATGAACTCCCCGGAGGGGTTGCTTATGAATTTGCTTAAGGTATTCTAAGAGCGCGCCTGAGGCAGCTATTGCCGCGGGTAATTCGTCGATACCAAAACCGCGTAAGGAGTGGGTTTTAAAATGTTCCTGCAATGATTTTTTGCACATATCAGCGTGAAAAGCCCAATCATCAAAAGGGCTGAGCACTATGTTTTTATTGCGTAAGGCAGGGGTTTGAAAGATCTCTTTTATGGCGTTCTGGGTTTGTTCCGCAAAGATGCATTCGTATGCATTCATTTTTGCGATGTTCTCGGCTATAGGTGCGAGAGAGGGGTATTCGTTTGTTTGTATAATGCCGCTTGCCGTATCCGTGAAAGCTATGCCGAAAGAATTGTTGACGGCCGCAATACTTATGATCTGGCGTGACTCGAAGTTTGCCTCGTCAATATATGTTCCTGCGGTTATGATGCGGATGACATCGCGTTTCACAATACCTTTTGCCAGAGCAGGGTCTTCAAGTTGTTCGCATAGAGCGACTTTGAGCCCTGCTTTTATGAGCTTTGCGATATATGTTTCAGCCGCATGATACGGAATACCGCACATGGGGATGCGGCCTGATTTCCCGGCATCCCGGCTTGTTAAGACCACATCAAGAATACCGCTGGCCTGCCGGGCGTCTTCCCCGAACATTTCATAAAAATCCCCTAAACGGAAAAAAAGGATGGTGTGCGGGTGTTTTGCCTTTATTTCAAGGTATTGTTTGAGCATGGGGGTGGTTTGTTCCATAATTCCCACATTATATCTTAAAAAGAGAAGGGAGAAAACACTTTAGTTTACGTGAATATCCATAGCCTTTAATGCTCGTCATGTTCTGCCCAGGGTCATAAAGAGAACATTCCTCCGATACCTGCACGATGAACCTTGCGTTAAAATAGCTGAGTAATTCCGGGTTTCTGTTGTATAATTATGAACATATGAACGCATCTATAGTTACGGATATAGAAATCCTTCCGCTGCACGCTCCGCTGGTGCAGCCTTTTCGCACCGCCTTAGGCCAGCACGATAGCCTTGACAATCTTCTCGTCAGAGTAGTTCTTGCCGACGGAACGGTCGGTTTCGGCGAGGCAGCGATCGCTGCGCATATTACGGGGGAGACGGTAAAACAAACCCGCATGAATTTGCTTGGCGTAGGCAGGAGTGTTATTGGCAGGGATGCAAGACAATACCGGAAGATTTCAGCAATGCTTCATGAGGCATTGCCGTTCAATAAAGCAGCGCTTGCCGGTATAGAAATGGCGCTTTTTGATGCCGTAGCAAAACAAAAACATCTGCCTTTGTGGAAATTGTTTGGGTGCCGATGTAAACCATTGAGAACGGATATTACGATCGTTATCGGTGATTTAAGGGAAGCCAGCATGACCGCCAAGGAATACTACGCAAAAGGATTCCGCGCTTTTAAAATAAAGATCGGACGGGATGAAGACCTTGATTTTCAGCGGGTTATTGCCGTGAAACGTGCGGTGAAGCATGCAAAGATTTATCTTGATGCTAATCAAGGGTATACTGCCGCAATGACCTTACGATTTATTGACACGCTTAGAAAAGCCGGTGTGCGTCCTGCTATGATTGAACAGCCGGTGCCGAAAGAAGACCGGGGAGGGTTGAAAAAAGTCACTCGTTTATGCGCGATACCTGTTTGCGCTGATGAGAGCGTGCGGGATCTTTCGGATTGCAAAGCTCTAATCCGCGATAAGGCGGCTGACATTATAAATATTAAGCTTATGAAGTCAGGTATTGTCCAGTCCCTTCAAATCGTTCAAGCTGTCCGCAAGGCAGGGCTGGCGCTTATGATCGGGGGCATGATGGAGAGTTCTCTGGCAATGACTGCGGCAGCGCACATGGCCGCAGGACTCGGCTGTTTTACCTATGTTGATCTTGATACGCCGTTTTTCATTAAGGATGGATTGCGGCGGAATCCGTATCTGAATTCCCGGGGAGTCTATGATCTTAAAGGCGTTAAAACAGGGATCGGTGTTCAGGTTTGATGCGTCGATGGAGCGCGATAGTGCGGGGATTCGCAGGAGAGTTGACTGTTACCGGGAAGGTGTGCTTAGGGCGCGCGTCCTGTCTCAGGGGGAATCCAATCCATGAACTATCAGCGGTGCATTAAAATATGCTGAATAATCCCTATGCAATAATTGCATTTCTCATTGCCATCGAATCGCTGGTGTTGTATATTTCAAGCCATACGCGATTTAAGAAGTATTTCCATTTTATCCCGCCGGTCTTCTGGATATATTTTCTCCCCATGTTTTTTTCAACAACGGGTATCCTTGATTCCCAAAGCCCGGTGTATCAAATCATAACGACGTTATTGCTGCCGGCAAGTTTGGTGTTGTTATTATTATCGACCGATATACAAGCGATCCTTCGCTTAGGCCGTCCCGCTTTGATCATGATGGGTGCTAGTAGTTTTGGTATTATGGTTGCAGCGCCGATTGTTTTTTGGGTTATGAAACCGTTGGTCGGAGCGCAGATGTGGTCCGGTTTCGGGGCGCTTTCAGGATCGTGGGTTGGCGGAAGCGCAAATATGGTTGCGGTCAAAGAGGCCTTGGGAACGCCGGACGCGGTGTTCGCTCCGATGGTCATTGTTGATACGGTGGTTCCGTATGTATGGATGGGAGTATTGATTGCAGCGGCGGGGTGGCAGGAAGCGTTTGATCGCTGGAATAAGTCCGATAGGCGGATTCTTGAAGAGTTGAGCGTGTCCGCAAAGGGTTCTCATGCAGTTTTGAAAAAAAAGGCATGCGTCAGAGCATACGGTGTTATACTGTGTATCGCTGTTTTAGGCACGGTGATCCCGCATTTTCTCGGGAAGAACCTTCCGGTTGTGCGCAATGTGCTCTCACCATATGCCTGGACGATAATTCTGGCATCGGTGTTGGGTATTGCGTTTTCCTTTACGCGTTTGCGCGATCTTGAATCGGCAGGTGCTACGAAGGCAGGGTATTTCTTGCTCTACTTTGTTTTAACTGCCATAGGAGCTAAGGCGCATATAGCGAATGTGCAGGCGACGTTCGTACTTATTGTCTGCGGATTTCTGATCGTTTTTATCCACGGCGGTATTGTCGTGAGCGCTGCGCGTTTGATACGCGCACCGATGTTCCTTGCGGCGACCGTAAGCCAAGCCAGCGTAGGCGGTGTCGCTTCTGCTCCGGTAGTTGCTGCGGTATATCAACCCGGTTTGGCATCTGTTGGGTTGCTTTTAGCGATTTTGGGTAATATAATGGGTACGTATATAGGTATACTGGCAGGACAACTCTGTAGGATCGCAGGACAATGAAAAAAAACCTCTTCATCGTACTTATCGGAATGGTTGTGTTGATCGGTTGCCGGGATCCGCAACGGCTTGATTATGCAGCTCCCGTAACTATTCCGCACACCGAGCGCCAGATGAAAAGCCCGGGATTCTGGATCGCAAAGATCCCTTTTCCCGACACCACGATATTAACTTCCAGCGAAATTGCGAAACTCAACTATCATATCTGCCATCAACTCAAGCTTGCGACGGATTTTAAAAGTATCCCCCGCGAGTATTCCGGTAAAGCGCTGCGGCAAACGTTTTTAGACGACCTGAAAGAACAGCAGCGGCAGCCAAGGTTCAATGTTTTTGGCAAGATGGTAAACCAACAGTATTTTGATCAACTCAACGTGAATATGGACATATCCGGTATCCCGGCATCGGTGATACCGCAGTACGGATTTGTAACCCGGTATGTTGATCAACGTATCCTTCCGAGCGACGAGGTTTTGACAGAAAAGCCTTTTGACCGTGAATTTGACGAGTTACAGAATAGCTCTCTTGACATCGGCACGCCGCTGGTCATTGTTGCGCAGACGAAAGATCAGGTTTGGGTTTATGCGCACGCGCCGACAAGCTCCGGTTGGATCAAAAAGAGCCGTGTGGGGATGTGTTCCGAAGATGCCTTTCAGCAGTTTACCTATGGCCGGGCGACTTTTGTTGTCATTGCGCCTAAGGCTGATATTTATTTGGATGAAGGTCTTACGGCATATTATGATTATGTCCGTATGGGAACCACATTTCCCGGGATCGGCGCTACGGGTGATGCCGCACAGATCGTTATTCCGGTGCGCACGATCGATGGAAGGCTCCTTGAACGGGCTGCTTTTGTAAAATATACGGATGTCCGCATCGGATATCTGCCGTATACTCCCCGCGTGATCATAGAACAGGCGTTTAAATTGCTGAATGCGCCGTATGGATGGGGGGGTATGGGAGGGGAACAGGATTGCTCGAGTTTTATACAACAGGTGTTTGCTACTGTCGGTATCGATTTACCGAGAAATTCTTCCGCGCAAGGGAAAGTGGGAACGCCGCTGGGTAATTTTACCGCGCAGACGCCTGAACGGAAAAAGATCTATGCTTTGGTGAAGAAGGCTATGGGAGGGGTTACGTTGTTGCAGCTTAAAGGCCATATTCTTTTGTATCTTGGGATGCATAAAGGCCGGTTCTATGCGATTCATGAGACATACGGATACGGTCAACCGGAAGGTTCCCGTTCTATAAGCCGGATCGTTAATCGGGTTGTGGTAAGCGATCTTTCGTTGGGGAGAGGGTCAAAAAAGGGTTCTCTTCTTGAGAGGATCGTTTCTATGCGGAAACTGGTTTCTTCAGATTAATAAGCATGATGACGAAACGTAGAAGTATTATTGTATGCGCGGTATGTGTTAGTTCGATGCTCTTTTTGGGGTGGGGAAGGGCTGTCGGAGAAGAAAGGAAGGGCAGTGCCATGGCCGCTGAAGATCTGAAGGTAGCGACATTTGCCGCAGGTTGTTTCTGGGGGGTCGAGGAATCATTCCGTCTTGTTCCAGGGGTTGTTGCGACACGCGTAGGGTATACCGGAGGCACTCGGGTGAATCCGACCTATGATGATGTTTGTTCCGATAAAACGGGCCACGCTGAAGCGGTTGAGGTGCGGTTTGACCCGCGGGAGGTTTCATACGAAAAATTGCTTGAAGTCTTTTGGAAGATCCACGATCCCACCACGATCAACCGCCAGGGGCCTGATTCGGGGTCCCAGTACCGTTCTGCCATATTTTACCATGATGCCGAACAGGAGAAAATAGCGCGCGCTTCTGTGAAGGCCCTCGAAAGATCAGGCAGATTTAAACGCGCTATTGTTACGCAGATCGAACCTGCCCGGGAATTTTATCCCGCGGAAGAGTATCATCAGAAATATTTTAAAAAGCGCGGTATTGCTCCGACCTGCCATATTCAATAAAAAGAAAGGTATGTGTATGCAAAAGCCTTTTGTTGTGCCTTTAGGCGATGGGCAACGGTATCAACGCCTGGTGCAGGGGGTACCTGATTCCTCCGGGATAAAGTCCGGGTTTGTAACCTTGCAGCCGGAAGAATCCGTTGGAGAGCATGTGACCGAATCAAAAGAAGAGGTTATTATTCTTCTCGGCGGTACAGCG
>CAZJJL010000051.1:0-2563 GCA_964546325.1 uncultured Planctomycetales bacterium
AGAAAATTTCGTTTTGCCTTTTCAAGAGTCTCCCGGGCGAGCGCTTTTTTATCCCGGTTCAAAACAGCCTTTTTAGCGGAAACATCCTGAATGAGATTAACGATCTCTTTTTCAGACTGCGCTTGCTCCAACTGAACAGGCTGAGGCCATTCACCCAAAACAAGCCTGATATCCGTCAACCGCTTTTGCGCCTTGATCGTCCACGGGTCATCGACCATCCCGTGTTCAACGCGCTTCTTCCAATAATACGCCGCCCTTTCCAGGTCGCGTTTATTCTCGTAAAAGATCGCAAGGTTTGAATAGGCGCTGGCGAATGTCGGATCAACCTGCACTGCTTTTAAATAACTTTGCTCCGCCCTCTCCGATTCACCCATCGCCTCAAAAAGAACGCCTAAATCATTATAGGCAACCGCATACGAAGGATCGATCTCCACCGATTTCTGATACAGCATCATTGCCTGGTCTATATTACCGATATTCTGAAACTGTAAGCCTTGCTGCCGGTACATACGTGCCTGCCTCTGTAACTCGGTAAGATATTGACGCTGGGCCGGAACCCGCACTGTTTTTCGCCGGTTTACGCGCGAAGTTGTTTCCTGCGCAGGCCGTTGTTTTACTTCTTCGATCGGAGCATTTTGAAGATATCCGCGATTACCGTCGGTCCGATCATCGGCTTGCGCGAACGAAAAGGAAACGAACCCTATGATACTCACCAGGCCGCATACGATAAGGATAGAATTATTTCGGGTAGGATTCTTCATCGGTATTTGTTATATTGTACACTCTTTCAACGTGTTACGTCAAGAAAAATTTGTCTTTAAGAACATACCCGGACTCATCGTGCAATGTCCAAAATTCAAGAAGACGAACCGGTTCGCGCCGCAACGAAAACACGCGGACATTGCGTCATGGTTTTAAGCTACATCAACGGGTCCATCGTAAATACCGGATGCTTGACTTTTTCTAAAAACGCAATAAGCTCTTCCGCAGTCGTCGCGACTGTTTCATCCGCGATTTTATCCAAGAGATCCGGAACACCTTCCTCCTGGCAACGCTTCAGAAGCTTATCGCGCAGAAGGTCTTTAAGTTCTTTGGGCATCCAGACGAGGCGCTTCAAACCGCCTTCGGCTGAAATGAATTTTTTGCTGACTAAATACAGTTTCCCGACGCCTAAAAATCCCGGGGTCTGCACGCCGCCACCGACAGAGCCTGCCAGCGTCGTAAAGGTCATCCCCGACGGAGTCATTCCGCTGAAATCACGATGCACCACCATAACGCCGTTTGCTTCCGGGATGATCGCAAGGATACATTCAAAACATCCGCATGATGATTGCGGAGCATCCATCAACGAATACATGCTTACCTTTTCGATCGTCTTATTGGAGCGGTTGTAAAAAAATTCATTGATAGCTTTCCACTGTCCGAGTTTAGCGTCCAGCGTCGCACCTTTTGCAACAGGTTGATTCGGGCCTGTCGGCGTGATCTCATAGGAAGCTTTTCCGTCTAGCCACGAATAAGCGCCGCACAACCCAAGACGCTCCGGCGTAATAATGCACACGTGATTCGGAGCGAATGACTGACACAAAAGGCACGAATAAAACGTATCCACGCTTTCATCGGTCATCCCGCCCAGCCGCTCATCGCGCTCAGCGTAGGCAGCACGCGCATCAGCCAGTATCTTATCAACCTTTGCCTTATCCGTATATATCGTTACCTGCACCTTATCGACGATCGCGCTATATTCCTGATGCAGCATGGCATGGATGATCGTACCGATATGCTTCAGGCGGAAACCTTTTTGAAACGCATCGACGCTGATACGGATCCAATCCATATCGCGCTGTCCGACATGCATGATCCCCATCGCATAATTCATGAAACGGTGCAACTGGCGCTCCAGGATCGGCTCAAAATCTTTCTGCATCTTCCTGCCGGCAACCTCAACGACCAACGCAAAAGGCAGCGACTTGACATTCGGCGGCAACGTTTCAATATCCGGGCCGATGCATTCGATCTTACCGTCATCGATCGCATTAAAATCTTTCATAAGCAAATATTCGAACGCCAGATTCCCCTTGCCGCCGAACTCTACATACAACTGCTCACGACGGACACGCTCCCCTTCAAACGCAGCCGCATACGGAACAGGCACCGGAACATTCGTGACTTTTACTTTTAACCCGCGGACCGCAACGCACGTATTGGCGATGCGGGAATAATCTTTTTCCGTTACCAAGGCTTCATAAACGGTCGTATCGATCTTCGGCAGCTGCGGGACATCAAGATCCGAAACGATCGGGAACCCCATCCCTAAAACGCCGAGCCCGGTTGCAACGATAATCTCATCGACATGGCTCAAAAGAATAACGCACGCCGGAACTTTTTCCTTTGTGTACGAAATGATCTCCTGCCATTGCCCGGCCTTTAAACCGCCATACATAAGTGCGGCGCGCACCGCCCAATTCACGGCGTAGATCGCCGAAAGATAATCATCTCCGAGGGGAACGATATAGTTCTCAAGCCCCATTTCTACTTTTTTATTCTCAAGTTGTTTGCGAAATGT
>CAZJJL010000051.1:2573-9239 GCA_964546325.1 uncultured Planctomycetales bacterium
ATGTATTGCCGTTGGCGCTGCCGACTAAAAGGCTTACGACGCTTTTACTCTGCAGATCACGGGCAAGCTGTACCGCGGCATCTTCATCCTTTGCCGGCCCCAGGATAACCGCGATCCCGGCGATTCGGCCGTCCACCAACTGAATACCTAGCGCCCGCAACAACGTATCCGTCAAAAAACCTGCGCAGCCTTGATGGGGATGCGTTTTTGACAGATATGCAATCGCCGCTAAAACCTCTTCGCATAAAAGGGTTGCGATTCCTTTATTAAGAACACCTCCGAGCGCGAGGATATGCAAACCGTTCGAGGCAGCCTTATGAGAATCCAGCTTTTTTGCTTCCTCAATAATAAGACGGCAATCTGCCAAGGTCTTTGCTTCGATCTTCAAGAAGGCATTGGCAAGCGGCAAATAATAGTTCGTCTCCGGAAAAGCCACGACGGCAGAAGCTCCATGCTCTCCGATCGCTTTTTCTAACGCATCGTGCGCCGCCGTGCAAATCGCTAAAGCGCCCTTTGTTCCTAATTCCACTAAGACATCGGCTGACATAATGATTGGCTCCCTTCTAGCGCAGATACAATGGAAGAAGCAGCACGCGATCCTTCGGCACATGCTGTTTGAAAATCCTTCATGCCGGCAGGCGCCTGGTGAAAACACGCGGCACTCCCGCAGGCAAACACACGCTCTACGTTCGTTCTCATCGAGCTATCGACGACAATAAATCCTGATTCTCTGGCTACATCGCTTTCTTTCAGGAAGTCAGTCGAGGCGACCATCGGCGCGGTGCAGATCACCAACGACGTTCCGACCGCTTTTCCGTTGGAGAGTTTAATCGCGCGTAATTCCGCGCCTTCCCCGATGATCTCAGAAACAGTCAAATTATCGATCCATTCGACAAGCTCGTCAGCGACTAATCCTTCCGGAAGAGGCGACGCAATGATCTTCACTTCCTTTGATTGAGCGCGGATGACCTCGGCGATACTTCTACAAAGCGCAGCATCTCCCAAGAGACAGGCAGTATGCGTGATATCAAGCCTCTGTTTGATAGCTTTGGCTGTCCGCAATCCACCCCAGGCAAAAACGCCCTCTTTGGTCTTACCGGGCACATCAGGCAACAATACTTTCATGCCGGAGGCAATGAGGCAATAATCGAACGAAAGCTTTGTCCCGTCCTTAAGCGTTACGCGCTGACGCTTGGCATCAAAACGAACCACTTCGGCGTCTTTCAAAAGAGCGATCTTATTGTTCCGGTAAAAATCATCGTTTACCAGAAAAAGCTCTTTTTCTTTTTTCCTTCCGCCGATGAATTCCAGCAAAAGACTTTTATCATGCGCGCAAAACGGCTCCTGCGAAACAACCGTGATCTCATGCGCACCGTTCTTTGCAAAAACCTCCACCGCGGCATGTCCCGATGACGAATTCCCGATAACAAGTATTTTTCCCATAATTATAATCCGCTCGCCTCCAAAACATCCGGAACCAGATGGTCCCATCCAATAGGCATGATGTGTATTCCCCGGCACAAAGGCTGTAACGCGCGAATAAGCCCCGCCGCGATCTCAATTGACTGCGCGCACGTATCCTTGGTTTTCTCCATCTGCTCGATACAATGGTCCGGAACAGATATACCTGCGACATTCTTGTTCATGAAACGTGCCATGCCCGCAGATTTAAGCAAAACGATCCCCGCGATGACCGGAACCTTCAAATGCTTTGTCGCATTGACAAATCCCTCGAACGAACCGACATCAAAGATCGCTTGAGTCTGAAAAAACTGCGCGCCGGCTTCTATCTTCTTTTCCATCTTCATGATCTGCGGCGCCAACGGAACTGCCCCGGGATTAACAACGCTGCCAAGAAAGAATTCCGGCGATGCGCCTTCCAATTTATTGCCCGCCGCGCGAAAGCCCGCGGGCGGCCTGCAATACCTGTACCGAATCAAGATCGAACACCGGTTTTGCTTCAGGATGATCCCCCAAAGCAGGATGGTCGCCCGTTAAGATCAAAACATTCTCAATACCCAAGACCGCCGCCGATAAAAGATCGGATTGCAGCGCCAAACGGTTCCTATCCCGACAGGTGAGCTGAAAGATCGGCTCGATCCCGCGCTGCTTTAAAAGAGCCGAAACCGAAAGCGATCCTAACCGCATCACGGAACTCTGTAAGTCGGTCACATTGATCGCATCGACTTTCTGGCGGATACGCTCCGCGCCATCAAGGATACGCGCGATCTCTATGCCTTTGGGAGGGCCGATCTCCGAAGTAATGACGAATTTATTGGCCTGAAGTTTTTCTCGGAACGTCATAGATGCCACTCTTTAAAAACGAAAAATACCGCAAGCGCCATACATAAGAATCCGGCGATATAATTCCATTTCATCCCTTCTTTTAAATAAAAAACAGAAAAAAAGCAAAAAACAACCAGGGTGATGACTTCCTGCATGGTCTTAAGCTGAGCCGTAGAATAGTGATAGCTGCCGATACGATTGGCAGGGACCTGAAAGCAATACTCAATGAACGCGATGAGCCAACTGGCAATAATGGCAATCCACAAAGGCGACGACTTATATCTCAAATGTCCGTACCAGGCAAACGTCATAAAAACATTCGACACTGTTAACAAAACTATCGTTCTCACGACTGCCTCCTGCACGAGGCAAGCACATTTCGCATAAGCATGGTAACGGTTAAGGGCCCTACTCCGCCGGGAACAGGCGTGATCCATGACGCGCGCTTCGCTGCCGCTTCGAATACAACGTCTCCGACAATAGCGCCGTTTATACGGTTTATACCGACGTCAACGACGATGGCGCCCTCTTTGACCCATTCGCCTTTAATAAGCCCGGCCTTACCCACCGCGACAATAAGGATCTCTGCCTGACGCACATGCTCTTCAAGCTTCCCTGCTTCTGAAGTCCCGATATGACACACCGTGACCGTCGCTAACTTTTCAAGCAGTAAAATCGAAAGCGGTTTTCCGACGATCTGGCTATGCCCGACAATAACCACTTCTTTACCGTAAACATCGATACCGGTCTCCTTAATAAGTTCCATCGCAGCGGCAGCAGTACACGGTATAAGCTGTGTCTTGGCGCACAGAAAACGCCCGATATTCGCCGGATTCATACCCTCCACATCTTTTTCCGGAGCAAGAGCGCACGGGATAATCTTAGCGTCAAGATGCGCCGGTAACGGCATTTGAATAATGATACCGTTGACTTCGGTAATCCGGTTTAATTTTTCTATACAAGCGCTCAGTTCCTCTTCCGTAGTCTCTTCCGGTAACTCCGTAAGCCGGTATTCTATTCCCAGGGCCTCGGCAGTTTTTCGCTGCGACCTCACGTAACTTTGAGCGCCTGCGTTCGTTCCCACCATAAGGGAGGCCAGAACCGGCTTCATAGAAAGACCGGAGATCTCTTTCTTGAGTTCTTCTTGAATGCGTTCTGCGATCGGCTTACCCTCTAATAATTTTGCCAACGTCAGCCTCCGTCTTCTTTCGGATCAGGCAAACAACACGCGCCTTTTGTTTGAGTTCTTTATGTATGGAAGCAGCCAATGAACGATCCGCGATCATCCTCAAATTAATAGCGACATTATGAACGGAACTGGCGAATGCCGCTTCCAACAAAATCGCGGCAACCGCAACATCACTGATAAGGTTTTTATTCCCTTTCGTAACTAACGGCCGGCATACGTGCATCCCCTCAAAACTCAGGCGACAAACCATAAGCGGAACACGCAACGCAGCGCGCATATCCTTGCTTTGATACGCCTCCACATCCTTATCAACCAGCTTCATGCACTGCTCCCGGATCTTCTCGGAAACACGAAGCATTTTCTTAAGGTCCCTCTCATAGCGCGCATACGCGGATTTTCCGACCGTATACTCAATAACCATACTCAGAAGCGAAGCACCTAAACATGCGGTTAACGCGCTCACCGAGCCGCCGCCCGGCGCAGCTACCCGCGCTGCAACCGCAGCCGCATACGTTCGTAACGATCGATTCTGATAATCAGCCATAGACCCCTCTTGAAATTACGATAGCCCTTTAATATTGCCCGACGAATCAATATCTATATTTTCTCCTCGCGGATGACGGGGAAGACCGGGCATTGTCTGTATCGCTCCGCACAACGCGGTCAAAAAACCGGCGCCGGTATACGCGCGCATATCCCTGACCGGCAGAATAAAACCTGAAGGCCTCCCCTTAAGCGCCGCATCATGCGACAGTGAAAGCGGCGTTTTTGCCATACATACCGGAAGCTTTGCCAAACCGCGCCGCGTGTATTCTGCGATCTTTGACTCTGCCTCAGCACTATAGGTAACTCCCTGAGCTCCATACATACGCGTTGCGATCGTTTCGATCTTTTCTTTGATTGAAGCCTCAAGCGGGTATAAAAACGAGAATTTTTTCTTTGACTCGGCAAGCCTGACAACACTTTCTGCCAAGGCCACTCCTCCGCGTGAACCGCGGGCCCAAACTTCGCTCACCTGACAATCGTCGGCACCGAACTCAAGCGCTTTTTGCTTCACGTATGCGATCTCTTCTTTCGTGTCGCCTAAGAACGTATTGATCGCAACCACCGCGGGGACCCCGAACTGTTTGACATTCTCAATTTGCTTTGCTAAGTTCACGATGCCTTTCTCAAGCGCCGGCATATTCCTGGCGCGTAAACAATCGCCAAGGGGTTTTCCGGCAACCACACGGCATATCCCCCCATGAGCCTTTAAAGCCCTCAAAGAACAAACAATGACCGCGCAATCCGGCTTTAACCCGCCGATACGGCATTTGATATCAAAGAATTTTTCCGCCCCGCATTCCGCGCCAAAACCGGCTTCCGTAACCACATAATCGGAGAATGCCAGCGCGATCCTGTCCTGGATCAGAGAACTATTGCCATGCGCGATATTGGCGAACGGCCCGGTATGCACAAAACACGGCGTTCCCTCTATCGTCTGAATAAGATTGGGCTTTATGGCGTCTTTTAAAAGAACCCCCATGAGCCCGGCAACCTTGCTGTCTTCCGTCGTAACGGGTTTGCCCTTTGTATCCAACGCAAGGACTATGCGGCCTAAACGCGCGCGCAGATCTTTCATATCGGAAGCCAACGAAAGGATCGCCATGATCTCCGAAGCAGGCGTAATATCAAATCCGCTGTCGCGGGAAACTCCATCAAGCGAAGAACCCAACCCGATACGCACGTTACGAAGCGCCCGGTCTCCGATATCGACAATGCGACGCCAATAGATCCGCTGCATATCGATCCCGAGGGGATTACCGCGATATAGTGAGTTGTCCAAGAATGCCGCGGCAATATTATGCGCGAGACTCACGGCATGCGCATCCCCCGTAAAATGCAAATCAAAATCTTCCCGCGGTAAAACCTGCGAATATCCGCCGCCGCCGGCACTCCCCTTAATCCCAAAGACAGGCCCCATCGACGGCTGTCTGATACAAACCGAAGAGCGCTTGCCAAGACGATTAAGGCTCATCGAAAGCCCGATCGTCGTAACGGTCTTGCCCTCGCCTAACGGCGTCGGCGTGATCGCGGTAACCAGTATATATTTTCCCTGTTTGCGCTTCCGGCACTGAGCCAGAATATCCAGGTCGATCTTGGCAATATATGTGCCGTAGCAAAATAAATATTTTTCTGCGATAGAAAGTTTAGCGGCGACTTTCCGTATGGGTAGTTTAACAACAGATTGAGCGATAGAAACGTCAGAACGCATGCAAGCTCCTACGTCACATAATGAGATGGCAATTCAAACGCGTTGGGTATGATGCGAACAACATCATTGCCTTCTGATCGAAGGACACTGACCACATCAAAACGCGCCTTTTTACCGAACAGTTTCTTTTCTTGTAAAAACTGCAGCGCTGCTCTGGCTATTTGCCGCTGCTTAAAAGCATGCACCGATTCGGCGGGCAGGCCTTTTTGAACGCCTGTGCGCGTCTTAACTTCGATAAAACAGACAACATCGCGATCGAAACCGACGATATCGATCTCTCCGAAAGCAGTACGATGATTACGCGCCAGAATGCGGTAACCGCGTTGACGCAACGCATCGCACGCGATATCTTCCCCGGATTTTCCCGTGAGTAAATGATTATTCGACACTAGAGAAACGTTGTCCTATGGATATCCGTCGCTCCCAGCGAACGTATCGCGTCCCGGTGTTTCTTTGTAGGATACCCCTTATGCTGGCTAAATCCGTATCCCGGATACACGCGATCATACAGGGACATCATCCGGTCCCGCGCCACCTTTGCCAATATCGAAGCGCAGGCAATGGAAAGCGAACAGGCATCACCGCCGACGATAGGAGTGCACGGATACTGCGTATCAAAACGCGCGTTACCGTCTACGATGACATGCACGCGCTTCAACCGGTCAAAAGGATTGCGCCTGGTTAATTCCCGGACCGCCTGAGACATGGCGACTTTCGTCGCTTCGAGAATATTAATGCGGTCGATTATCTTTTCGTTCACGACTCCCAATCCGTACAGGGATTTCGCAACGACTTCATCAAACGCGCGCTCACGTTGCAAAACCGTTAATTTCTTCGAATCATCTATGCGATTATTAAAATCGGTATCGGTAAGCACACACGCTGCGGCAACCACCGGACCTGCCAAAGGGCCTCGGCCGGCTTCATCAACCCCGAT
>CAZJJL010000052.1:0-4527 GCA_964546325.1 uncultured Planctomycetales bacterium
TGTTACGGTTTTTGCTCTTTCCTATGACTGGCGCCGCGATCTGGTTGAAGCAGCGCAGCAGTTGGATGCGTTGATCCAATCCATTAAGGAGAAGACCGGGAATCCGGATATAAAAGTAAATTTGGTTTGTCATAGTTCCGGGGGTCTTATCGCCCGGTATTATATCAAGTATGGCAATAAAGATGTCCTGAACGAACCTGTTTTGCCTGCGCCGACCTATGCCGGAGCGCATAATATTCATAAGGTGGTCATGCTCGGTGTTCCCAATACGGGGGCTATGGAATCCTTTCAGCGGTTGCATGAAGGCTTGTGGCTTCCGACCATCGTGCATATTAAACCGACGGTTGCTTTTACAATGCCGGCATTGTATGAGTTGATGCCGTTTGACGGTAAGCCCGCTTTTGTCGATACATCAGGAGCCTTAACGGATATCGATCTGTATGATGCCGATAATTGGCAGCGCTATGGCTGGTCGATCTTCCATCCTTTATACGCATCAAAATTACGCCAATCGTTTCGCCGGGCCCATGGAAAAGAAAAAGGGCAACAATTGTATGAAGAGCGGATGAATAAGGAGCGGCGTTTCCTTGAACTTGTTTTACATCGAGCGAAACGGTTCCACGAGGCATTATGGAACGGAGATCTGGCCGAGGAAAAAACACGGGTAAACTATATTTTGCTCGGGTCGGATTGTCAACCGACTTTAAAGCGGGCATTGATCATGAAGCGATCGTGGGGATGGGAAACCTTATTTAAGTCGGGAAAGCGCGTTATTTCCGATGAGCTCTATGGTTTTGGAGACCGGAGTGTCACCAAGTCCAGTCTTATGGGTGTCCGGTATATCGATTACGGGCGCGCGACTCAAAAAAGCATTCGCTTCCCCGCGGCGTATTCCGGCTTTGTCTGCGAAAACCACATGGAGCTTGTCAGCAGTCCTACCTATATGGATAATCTGCTTAATATCCTCTTGATGGAAGACTAGGTTACGCGTTTTGGTGACGCCGGTTATCACGTCACAAGGTCGCAAGTCATAGAAAAGAAGTCCTTTTGAGCTTTTTTATGTAACGTTGTGTCTTTGTGATAGTGAGGCGCTTTAAGTATTTCTTTCGCGAAAAATCATTGACATCGTAAGCTTTTGTTGGTACTATACTTAGGTAAAGAAGGGGGTGTCTAATGACGAAGAAAGATATTATATTAAAGGTAGCGGATGAGACGCACATCAAACAAATAGACGTAAAGCGTGTTGTCCAAAAAACGTTTGATTGTATCGTTGCGGCTTTGGAGCGGGGAGAGAAGATCGAACTGCGTAATTTCGGTGTCTTCAAGGTAAAGCAACGAAAAAGCCGCACCGGAAGGAATCCTCGCACCGGTGAAGTCGTTCCCGTCCCGCCTCGAAAGGTCGTTGTTTTCAAACCTGGCCTGGAGATGAAGAGCGATATAAAGTAATCCGCGTTTCTTTTCTTGCCCTTTAAAACACATGTTTAAAAGAATTCCGGGTACTCGAGATATCCTGCCTCACGAGATGTCTAAGTGGCATGCTTTAGAGCATGTCGCACGACGCATCTTTTCTTTGTATAATTACGTAGAGATCCGTCCTCCTCTTATTGAAGAATCACGGCTTTTTGACCGTTCCTTGGGTGAATTTGCCGAGATCGTGCAGAAGCAGATGTTCATTATTAAGCACGGGGAAGATTCTTATGCGCTGCGGCCGGAAGGGACTGCTTCGATCGTTCGCGCATACATTGAGAATAATCTTGATAAAACAACAGGTTTTTTGAAAGCCTATTATATGGGGCCGATGTTCCGTCTTGAAAGGCCGCAAAAAGGACGACAGAGGCAATTTCATCATATCGGCTGTGAAGCCATCGGTTCCGGCGCTCCCGGCATAGACATAGAAGTTATTGCGTTGGCGGATGCGCTTTTAACAGAGATGCGTATCTCCGGCTATCGGATTGTTTTGAATAGCCTGGGCTGTTTGCATGATAAAAAGGCGCTTACGGATATTTTAAAGAAAGATTTGGCGGGTAAACGCCAGGAGCTGTGCCAGGAATGTCAGGGACGTTTTGATAAGAATATCTTGCGCATTCTTGATTGTAAGCTTGATGGCTGTAAAGAGATCGTTAAAGGCATTGATATCGGGCAGCGGTATTTATGCAATGATTGTAGCGGCCATTTTAATGCCGTTAAAGAAGGGCTTGACGCGTTAGGGATACTGTATACGGTAAGTCCCCATTTGGTGCGCGGGCTTGATTATTATACGCGCACGGTGTTTGAAATTAAACATGACTCTTTAGGCGTCCAGGATGCAATCGGTGCCGTAGGCAGGTATGATAATCTGGTTGAAGAGTTGGGCGGGGTTCCAACTGCTTCCGTAGGGTTTGCTTTTGGCGTTGAACGGCTTTTACTTGTGTCCCAGGATGTGCCTGAAATCCCTCCGGAGAAACTTATCTATATTGTTTCTTTGGGAGAGGCGGCAAAGCGTTTTTCTCTGACGCTCGCGCATGCGTTGCGCCGGGATGGTTTTCGTGTCGATATGGACCATGAGGGTAAGTCTTTGAAAGGCGCCATGCGTAAGGCAAACGATGTATCTGCGGCAGGTGCATTGATTATCGGGGATAATGAACTTGCCAAACAATGCGTTATGGTAAAGGATATGCGCACGAGCCAGCAGCGTGAAATTGCTCTTGCCGTGCTTAGTGAGGAATTAAAGAAAACGTTTGCATCCTCGTAGGGTGAGGGGCATAGAGTATGGAGAAGAAAATCGTATGTTACGGACACACACGTGCGGAGAATTAAAAGCTGCTGATGCAGGCAAAGAGGTAACGTTGTGCGGATGGGTTGCTACCCGCCGCGATCACGGAAAGCTGATCTTTATCGATATGCGTGATCGTTATGGTTTAACACAGGTCGTATTCCTTCCGAAAGATGCGCCGGAAGCTCACGCGCAGGCGCAAGGGTTGCGCAGCGAGTTTGTGATACAGCTTAAAGGTATCGTTAATAAGCGTCCCGGCAATACGGTCAATCCGAAACTTCCGACGGGTGAAGTCGAAATATTAGCCAAGGAACTGCGGGTGCTTAATACAAGCCTTACCCCTCCGTTTGAGATCGAAGGGGTTCAGGACATAACCGAGGAGATGCGCCTTAAATACCGGTATCTTGATCTACGGAGGAATTCTGTTTTTCAGAATTTTGTCTTACGCCATAGATTATATCAATTGATACGCGGTTATTTGAATGGGCAGGATTTCTTTGAATGCGAAACGCCGATCTTAACAAAATCGACCCCGGAAGGGGCTCGGGACTATTTGGTTCCTTCCCGCGTTAACCAGGGGATGTTTTTTGCGTTGCCGCAATCTCCGCAGTTATTTAAACAGATCCTGATGGTTGCCGGTATTGAAAAATATTATCAGATTGCCAAATGTTTCCGCGATGAGGATCTGCGCGCAGACCGGCAGCCTGAATTTACCCAGCTTGATCTTGAGATGTCGTTTGTCAGCGAGGAAGATATCTACGCGCTTTTTGAAGGGCTTATGAAGATGATTTTTAAAGAACTGCGCGGAGCCGATATTGAAACGCCGTTCCCGAGGATCCCGTATGCCGAGGCAATGAAAAAATATAATTCGGATAAACCCGATTTGCGTCAGGAATACGGTAAGGAATTTGCGTTCGCCTGGATCGTTGATTTTCCGCTTTTTAAATATAATGACGAAGAAAAACGTTGGGAGAGCGAACATCATCCGTTTACGGCACCGCGCGCGGATGATATCGCCAATCTTGAATCCGCTCCCGGCACCGTTATTTCCCGCTCGTATGATTTAGTCCTCAACGGGATGGAGATCGGTTCGGGTTCGATCCGTATTCACGAGCAGAAATTGCAGGAGCGTATTTTTAATATGATCGGTATCGATCAGGAAGAAGCCCGGAACCGTTTTGGTTTTCTTCTCGAGGCGTTTCAATATGGGGCTCCTCCCCATGGAGGGTTTGCTTTCGGTATAGACCGTTTATTGGCGGTATTGGCGAATGTCGCAAGTATCCGGGATGTCATTACGTTCCCTAAGACAAGCGCCGCATGTTGTCTTTTGACCGGAGCTCCTTCAGAAGTTGATGAAAAACAGCTTACCGAACTTAATTTAACCGTGAAGAAAAGGAGGAAGGAATGAAAAGGGCATGGGGTTTTATTGTTTTATCAGGTGTTTTCCTGTTGTCGGGATGCGTCGTGCGTTCATATCAGGTGACGCGTGACCGCATAGACCAGGACCTTTCTTCCGGAAATCGCGGCTATCTTATGGGGGCAAAACCGGCGACTCCGTCGGATGAGGATCGTACCCTTACCCGTACGACGAAGGTGGTTGAAGTTGAGCTTCGCTCTCCGTTTGCTTTTTTTAAGAAGAAACATGCAAAATCCGCGGCTCCCAAGACGGATGATACTATGGTTGAAGGCAATAAAGGTTATGTGAACGAGCCGATGATGGAAGAGGAGGAGTCGGCGTCTTCAGAAACATTCGAGTCATATACCGTTCAAAAAGC
>CAZJJL010000052.1:4537-9216 GCA_964546325.1 uncultured Planctomycetales bacterium
CTTTGCAAAAGATCTCTCAGAAATATTTTGGCACGACAAAAAAGTGGGTGAAGATATTTAATGCTAACAAGGATAAGCTTTCTGCTCCCGATAAGATCTACCCAGGGCAGGTGATCCGTATCCCCCTTGAAAAAGAACGTATGCAAGAGCCGAAAGAAAATCTAAAATAATAAAAAATCGGTTTTCGGTGCTCGGTTAACGGTTCGCGCCGCATGCCGATAACTGTAAGCCGATAACCGCAAACCGAACGAATGGAAAAGATTATCAAGATCGAGACGCACGATGAGGCGCAGGCTCTGTTAGGGCCTTCCGATGCGTATATCAGGCTCATCGAAAAAGAATTTAAGGTTAAGATAGCCCTGCGCGGCGAGCATCTTAAGCTCAGCGGCCTTGCCAGCAATATTAAGAAAGCGCAGGAGCTTATCGCGTATCTTTTAAGCAGTATCCGCTCGGGTCAAGAAACGGTCGGACGCCAGGAGCTTACGCATTTGATCCGTTCATTTAAGAAGCCCGATCGTCCTCAGGGGATGCCGCTTGAAGAAACCGGGATCATTCGCGAACCGACGCGTAATAAAATGATCGGTCCGAGAACACCCGGGCAGAAAGCGTATGTTGAAGCGATCAAAGGTCATGATATTGTTTTCGGAGTGGGGCCTGCGGGGACCGGTAAAACGTATCTGGCGATGGCGTGCGCGGTTGATGCTTTAAAGAAGCAGGAAGTGCGGCGTATTATCCTGACCCGCCCTGCCTTGGAAGCTGCCGGTGAGTCGTTGGGGTATCTGCCGGGGGATATGGTTGAAAAAATCACGCCGTACCTGCGTCCCTTGTACGACGCTCTTTACGATATGATGGATGCAGAGCGCATTGAAAAATATCTTGAGACCGGCGTTATTGAAGTGGCGCCTCTTGCGTACATGCGAGGCCGCACTTTAAATGAGGCATTTATTATTTTGGATGAGGCGCAGAATTGTACCGCTGAACAAATGAAGATGTTTTTAACCCGGCTGGGTTTTGATTCAAAAGCGGTCATTACGGGTGATTTAACGCAAAGTGACCTGCCTGGCGGCAAACCGATAGGGCTTCTTCAGGCAGAGGAGCTATTGCAGGAAATAGACGATATCACGTTTAATTACTTCACCGGTTCCGACGTGGTCAGGCATCCGCTTGTGCAGCGGATCATCGAAGCATATGATAAAGCGAATCGCCATTAATAAACTTTGGTTTGTTGTTGGCTCAGGTGTCGCGTTTTTGGTAAGCGCCGCTCTCCAGATCGATCTTTCCATTCCCCTCCTTCTTTTATTGTTGTATCTTTTCCTTAAATGTATCAAGATCAATGCGGCTTTTGTAAGGCAATTAGGGGTTAACCTGACCTTTTTGTTCATGCTTATTCTTGCGACGGCTCTTATCATTGTAAGGCAGGGATGGCCGGTATATGTTATTCCTATCGCTGCGATCGCGATGCTTACGACGGTTCTATTCGAAGATGCCACGATATCTCTTTTACTGACGGTCGCTTCGGCAGTAGCCGTTTCTTCGCTGGTCGGGAATAATTTCATGTTTTTTGTCGTGTTTCTTAACGGCGGCCTTGTTTCCATTTTACTTGTCCGCCATGTCCGTAAACGAGTGCAGCTTATCCGCGCCGGTTTTATTTGCGGATTGATCCAGGCAATGACGTTGTTCTGTATCACGGACTTCTCGATAGTGCACGCGAATGGGTATCTTATTCTTTTCCTGAACGGTCTGGTGTCGTGTTTTATTGTTTTGGCAACCCTGCCTTTATTCGAGATCGCATTTAAAACCGTTACCAATATCAGCCTTCTTGAATTAGCCGATTTCAACCATCCGCTTTTGCAGAGACTCGTGCAGGAGGCTCCGGGCACCTATCATCATAGCCTGGTCGTTGGTAATTTAGCCGACGCTGCCTGTAAAGCTATTGATGCGCACGCATTATTGGCGCGCGTCGGGGCTTATTACCATGATATCGGGAAACTCTCCAAACCGGGTTATTTTACGGAAAACCAAGGAGTCAGCGGCAGTAAGCATGATGCATTGACACCGACCATGAGTAAGTTGGTGATCATGAATCATGTTAAAGAAGGTGTCGAATTGGCGCAGAAATCGAACCTTAATCAGCCGATCATTGATTTTATTCAGCAACACCATGGATCAAGCCTGGTCTATTATTTTTATCGCAGGGCCCTTGAGAATCTTGAGGAGGACCAAACGGTGAAAGAGGAGGGCTTTCGTTATACGGGTCCGAAGCCGAAGACCAAGGAAACCGCGATTGTTCTTTTGGCTGATTCGGTTGAAGCTGCTTCGCGCGCTCTTCGCGATCCGACTCCTTCAAAGATCGAAGAAGTGGTCCATAAGATCATTAATAATAAATTTATTGACGGCCAGCTTGATGAATGTGATTTAACGCTCAAGGACCTTGAGAAGATCGCGGCAGTCTTTATCCACGTGTTAAGCGGTATGTATCATAGCCGCGTAAGCTATCCGGAGAATTCTCCCAGTGCAGATAATAATAAGAAATCTCCAAAAGAAGATCTCCGTCAGCCAGAAAAAGGCGAAAACGCTGATTCGTAAGGTTCTTGCTTCGGAACGTATTCATCGTTCAGGAGAAATAACCGTTTGTTTTGTCGATGATACGCAAATCAAGGAACTTAATCTCTGGTACCTGGGAGAGCTTTCTGCGACCGATGTTATTTCTTTTCAAACAGAGTCGTCGAAGTATCTTCTTGTAGCGGATATTGCTGTTTCGTGCGATACGGCGAAACGTCAGGCGCGTATATTTAAAACGTCGCCGTTGTATGAGGTGTATCTGTATGTTGTTCACGGCGTTTTACATGCCCTCGGTTATGACGACAATACGGATCGAAAACGCGCCATTATGCAGAAGAAAGCGGAATCAATACTTACGGCAGCAGGGATCAGTGTATCGTGCGATGTTTAAAGTCAGAAGTTTAAATTCCGTTAGGACCGACTCATTCGATTTGATTTTTACTTTGCACTATGAAACTTCGGAGTCTCCTCGAGCATTGAACTTTGCATGAAACTTGTGACGTGTGCTCTTGTGACCCGTAGTTATTTTAACCGCGACTGTTGAACCATGCCAATCCATAAGACCGAAGCGATCGTATTAAAGAAAATGGATTTTCGGGAGACTTCCGTGATCGCGCATTTTTTTACCCGCGAATTCGGCAAGATCAATGGGATACTCAAGGGTATCCGTAAAGACCCTCGTAAATTCTCAAGTAGCGTTGATCTTTGTTCGCATAATGAAATTATCTTTTACCGCAGCAGGACTTCAGAGCTGCATTTGGTAAGCCACTGCGATATGAAAAACGGGTTTGCCTCAGGCCGGCAGGATATGATAAAAACGGTCGTTGCCAGCCTTATGATGGAACTTGTTCATTCGGTGATGGGCCAGGAAGATAAGAATGAAGGGGTTTTTGATCTGGCTTTAGAATGTTTGCGTCAGCTCAATACGACCGATACTCCCGAAAAGATATTGACGATTTTTAAGATAAAGATCCTTACGCTCTCAGGGTTTCGCCCCCACTTCGATTCGTGTGTTTCCTGCCAGTCAAAGATCATGGGGGAAACGCGGTTCAGTCTTGCGATGGGAGGTCTCTTGTGTAGCCGTTGTTTTTCCAAGGATACGAAGGCCAGGGTTATTTTTCGGGGCACGGTAGCGACGTTATTGCATATTCAGCGCAATGATTTCAAGAATACATTGACCTTAGGGATGAACCCTGAGATAAAAAAAGAGTTGAATCTGGTGCTTGATGCGTTCTTAAATTTTCATCTCGAAAAAGATTTTCGCGCGCAACGCGTATTGAATCAGCTTACCCAGCCTGTTTTATGCGCGACGTAACGGAACAAAGGAGCAAAGCATGAAGATCGTAGTTCTTGGGCCAGGCGCTATCGGATGTCTCGTGGCCGCGTTTTTATCGAAGACAAAAGAAGAGATTTGGCTTCTTGACAAAGATAAACAGCGCGCGCATAAATTGCAGTCTCAGGGTATTATTGTTGAAGGATCGAGCAGCACGTGGCAGGCAAAGGTTAATGTGAGCGCTGATGCAAAGATGATCGGTCAGGCGGATGTGCTTATTGTGTGCGTGAAGTGTTATGATACGAAGACCGCTATAAAGAGTGCCAAGCCGTGTATAGGCCCCCGGACGTACGTTTTAACGTTGCAAAATGGTTTGGGAAATATCGAGAATATCGGGGAAATAATCGGGCAGGAGAAATTATTGGCAGGGATCACGCATCAGGGGTCGACCCTTCTTGGCGTGGGAAAAGTCCGTCACGCCGGTAGGGGGGAAACTATTGTGGGCAGGATTGACGGAGAATTCCCCGTTGAATTACGGCAGATCCGTGAAGTGTTCAATAAAGCAGGATGGGAAACCAAGATTTCCCGGGATATTAAAACACTTTTATGGTCGAAGCTTATCATTAATGTAGGGATCAACGTGCTTTCGGCCCTGACTCGGCTACCGAATGGGAAGATCGTAGAGTATGAAGGGACGCGTCGGCTTATGCGCGAAGCGGTTACGGAAGCAGTGAGGGTCGCAAAGCGTAAGAGAGTTAAGCTTTCCTATGATGACCCGTTGGCGAAAGTTGAATCGGTGTGTGAAACGACATCTTCAAATATATGCTCGATGCTTCAGGATGTT
>CAZJJL010000053.1:0-9163 GCA_964546325.1 uncultured Planctomycetales bacterium
CGCCCTTTTATTTCTTAAAATACGCATCATGCTCCTTCACCTCCTTTAAAAAACATTAATTACCTCCAAAGGTAATTCGTTGTGTCTGATTATCCATCTCATTTGCCACATGCTCTAACGAACTTTTTGTCTTATTCTTTAACACACCTCCCGCAAAAACAATAACCACACCGATGATAGCTGTTAAAATAATCACATACTCCAGCGTTGACTGACCTTTCCGTGCCTTCATCATACCCTCACCTCCCCTCTTTTTGTTTAATGATTTACAATTTGAACCCCGGGATTCGACTCGAGTTCAATTGTATGCAAACGGTGATTCACGGCTCTGCGCATATATACATTCATCGCGATAAAAGCCGCGACCACCGTAACAATCAAGATCGTGTATTCAAGGACACTCTGTCCGCGCCGAAGGCGCAGTAATATCCCCCGTTTTTTATTCACGGCGCGCAGCTCCTCCCCAGCTGTTCACACTCAACAACGTATCTCCGCCTATATTCTGCATAACTATCCCGTCAAATCCGTCGGCGCTTTTTGTGGCATTCATCGTTAACGTCGCAACCTTGTCCCCCTGCCAATCCATAGAAGACGGATTCGTAGATGTGGTCATATTTTGATAAACAAGCACCTTCGGACTGACCAATTGGATTTTGTTGGAAAGAGCGCCTTCCTGGCTCTTGCCTGCCTCATATTGCGCCTCAGAGAAAGAGTTCGCGTTCGAGCGCCAGTTCCCTTCCACGGCCCCGCGCAAATAATGCGACATACCCCAAAGGCCGAACGCAGCGACCACGAATAACACACAAAACTCAAGAGTCGATAATCCTCGTCTATTCATCGTATCACCATCGTGCGCTTGAATCGTTTTTCCAGCCGACCAAGTAATCAGTGGCGTTATCAACAGCGCCGTTAATTGAGCCGTTGCGTATTTTTTCGGGATTAACACCGCGAAAAACCAAGAATACGCCTACGGCAATAGCCGTAAAAAGCACAATATATTCGGCAACAGCTTGCCCCCGCAAGCTGCAGAGATCTTTCCGCAAATTCCAACTTTCGAAAAACTTTTTTAAACGCATAAGGAACCCCAAAAAATAAAACCGGCTTACAGAAAAACCCAATTGCGGCTTTCGGTAACCCGGCTAACGTCTCGCTATATACCCCATATAGCTCAACTCTAAGAAAACATTGTGATGCGCGAGCATCGTCCCGTGGCTTTGCGCGTCTATCCTCTCCACAGAATAGACTTGCCTTTTCGTCGCCGCCTCTGCTAACCCACTTCAAATATAGCATCTATATATATGCATGTCAATCTTTCGAGGGGTTAATATTGAAAGCGCTTACAAAATGTGCCAGCCTCTGGCGTTTTGGCACATTTTGCCCCTGTCTCTGTACAGGGGCAGATCAATCCAGCCTCTGGCGTTTTGGCACATTTTGCCCCTGTCTCTGTACAGGGGCAGATCAATCCAGCCTCTGGCGTTTTGGCACATTTTGCCCCTGTCTCTGTACAGGGGCAGATTAAAATATCGATGCCTCTGGCGTTTATCGATATTTTACCCTTGTCACTGTACAAGGGCCAAAAAACTGGCGTTTTGGCACATTTTGCCCTAATTTTTAAGTAATTTAGATTTTATTGCTCAAAAAAAACTTCATTTCCCTACCAGCAGCCTCAATGATCCCCCGTTCATTAAGACGCTGACAAGCAAAAAAAAGCTCTTTGGTGTAGAGATATTCTGGAGGAGTTTGAAAAACAACACGCACAGAACGAGAATCCTTATGCAAAACAGCTCTCAAAGCATAAAATTCGTTCTTAAGAAAGGAAAAATCGCTTTTTTGCAAAGAATCCGGCAAGAAAAATGCTTTCACAAATGAATTAAGCAAATTTAAATAATTTTTGAACAAATTAATGGTGTTATCTGAGTTATTTTTCACTTCTGCGCCTAATTTTTCTAGTGAATATGAGAATTCATCCTTTTTCATAGCATATAATTCATTTTTTCGAGAAAAATCTTTCAAAATTAAGATAAATTCACGCCAAAACGATAAATATTCATGCATTAAAATGTCCAATCTGGTAATGTCCAATTTGGAATTACTCATTACAAATAAGAGCTGCTCAGCCTTATCCTTCGACTTCACCGCTATACCAGGAAGCGTAATAAATGCGCTCTTTTCCGCTGAAGGTAAGCCATAAGAAATTTCTGCCAAGACATAAGAAGCACTACTCACCGTATCTTCAAAATTAGCCTCATTCTTTTTGCTCTCTAAAATTCTCTGGTCTAGGAATTGCCATGGCCAAACTCCTATTGAAAAGACAAGCTTGGACGGATCGCCGGGCTTATAAACACCCAACTCCTTTATCTCGCCAGATAAAGCCACCAGGCGCACAATCGATCTGTTTTTTGCCTGCATTGCCGAAAGGAAATAGAGCGCTTCTTTCGTAGGAGCATCGTAGCCGGAAAGCATGAACAGACACAACGGATCTCCTTGCATGAACCGTTCCAGTTTGCGGTCAACTTCAACAAACGGAGCTTGAAAGCGCGAAGGGATCTTCTCAGAGGCGCTCCAGACCGTGTGGAATTGCGGATCAATATACGCTTTGTTTCCGTCGGAGAATTCAATCATGATACTCCTGACGGTACACAAAACTTCACCGATGCAGCGTTGCGCTGTTTCCAGGGGCAGCTGCGCCAAAACCTTTGCTTTCGTATTCGCCAAATCATCAGGCGTAATGTCAACACCCACTAATTCCGAAAGACCGCAATCAAGACGCGTTATATCGCAAAGCTCCCCATAAAGCAGGCTCTCGATCTGAGACTGTGCCTGAGAAAGAGGAACGCCGGATATTTTCTGCCAGGCACCGGAAAGATGCCGTGCCCCCCCAATAAGAAAATCGGCTGCGCGTAAAAAAGCAATCCCGAACGAAGAAACCTCGACTTCATTATCTTCCAACCTGCGCCTTCTGCCGACAGGCATACTGCAACCGGCGCCTTTTAAAACAGCATTAACGCTGGATTTTGAAACATCAAGTTTATACGTGTTATTGACTAATTCGGCGAGTGTACGACATCCTAAGGCAGGGCGCTTCTTCTTTTGCTCAAGGATGAAATTAATTACTTCGGGTTTTAATTTATGGATAACTCCCATACATTCTCCAGATTGGACATTCTTTAAGCAGCTTAGTATAACATTTCTAACTAGTTATGTCAATTAATAGCGAAGAAACATGGAATCTCGGTTGCGGTTATCGGTTATCGGTGTTCGGTTAACATTCTTTATAAGAAAAATCGAATACCGAAGATAAAGACCGCTATTGAATCTGAAGAATATCGCCCTTGGATAGATTAACAGATTGGACAGCACCGGCGGGAAATTCGATCGCATAGCGCGCAGCAAAATATAGGGGGCTTAGCCTCCATGGCCTGAGTCCGGAAATAATATCGACAACTTTTCCTGCCCTTGAAACAAAAACCACATCAATAGAAAAACGCATACCGAACGTATGCACTGAATTGCACGGATCTAAAATAAGCGCCTCATCCTGAGCTAAAGACGCGCGCCCTAAAAGACCGCGCATACGCGCGCGCATCGAATCAGCCTTATATGCATTCTTGCAGAGAACCATATCTTTGGTTTTATTAAAAACTATCATTTCGCGGATTGAAAGATCGAATCAGGAAGGGGTATCCCTTTAATGCGGATTTCTTCGGTAAAAGTGGGGATGTATCCGGTCGCCTTAAAATCTCCCAGCACAGCCCCATGTTCATCGACTCCGGACTGCTTAAACGTGAATACATCCTTAAGATCAATATGCGTTTCATCAAGCATGCCCGCGATCTCGGAAACCTGAATGATCTTACGGGTCCCGTCGGAAAGGCGGGCGGTATGCACAATAACATCGATCGCAGAAGCGGTCATTTCGCGAATGGCGCGTATCGGCAGCTCAACCCCGGCCATAAGGATCATGGAATCAATCCACGCCAATACATGGCGCGTTGAATTCGCATGGATCGTCGTCATGGACCCGTCATGACCGGTATTCATTGCCTGCAACATATCCAGTGTCTCGATACCGCGACACTCACCGATGATAATACGATCGGGCCTCATACGCAACGTATTACGGAAAAGATCGCGGATCGTAATGGCACCTTTCCCCTCGATGTTCGGAGGCCGCGACTCAAGACGGATCCAATGCTGCTGGTTAAGCTTCAATTCGGCGGCATCTTCGATCGTCACAATACGCTCATTATCGGGAATAAAACCCGAGAGGACATTGAGCATCGTCGTCTTTCCCGAACCGGTACCTCCCGAGACCACGACATTTTTTCGGGAGACAACGCAGGCTTTGAGAAAATCGGCGATATCCTGGCTCATCGCCTTGAAACCGATCAACTCGGCGATCGTGAATTTTTCTTTCCTGAATTTACGGATCGTCAACGCCGGACCTGTTAACGAAAGCGGCTGAATGATCGCGTTTACGCGCGAACCATCGGCAAGACGCGCATCCACCATCGGAACCGATTCGTCGATACGGCGGCCGATCGGAGCAATAATGCGCTCAATGATCGTTTTAACCTGTTCATTAGAAATGAACTTTTTACTGGTCAATTCGATCTTTCCGTGTTTTTCGATAAAGACTTCATCCTTATTATTGACCATGATATCGGTAATCTCGGTATCCGCTAAAAGATCCTCAAGAGGACCCAGCCCCAGCGCTTCATCAAGGATCTCTTTGACCAGTTTCTTACGCACATCAGAAGATGAAATAAAACTGCCTGCTTCTTCGGTCAAGAGATTAGCGACCATCAATTCCGCTTTATCTTTCAGCTCTTTCGCTTTTTTGGTATCGCTAAATACCTTCATATCGATACGCTTTAAGTTAAGCTGCTCAATAAGACGATTATGGATGCGGCGCTTAAGAAGTAATATCTCATCACCATCATCGGTAACCGCTGCTTCAGAAGGCGTTTCGGCAAGGCCCTTGCGTTGCCAGAAGTCCCCGGCTTTTTCAAGCGCCGCTTCTTTTAAGCGAAGCTCATCGATCTCTTTACGCTCGGTAAATAAGGCGGTATTCGTTGCGATCTCATGCGCGAGTTTCTTTATGGAAAGCGAAACTTTTGAACGGGGGTTATCGACAACAACCGGAACGCCGCTGTTCACCGCCTGCCCGACGGTACGGCCCTCTGAAGGAATACGCTCAATGATCTCGATGGGCAATGTGACGCGCACTTCCTGCCAGCTGATACTTGCCACTGATTCAGCTCGGTTTAAAACAAGGCGCACCATAGAAAGCGGGAAATGCAAAAATTGCAGCGTATCGAGCGCCCATTTGGTTTGATAGATCGAGAGGATGTCCGGCGTAACAACGAAGAGAATAAGGTTTGCCTGATTTAAAGCGGTTATCAAAACTTCCGTGAAGGTGCTTCCGGCGTCAACAATAAGGTAGTCATAATCTTTTTGCAGCGCCGTAAAGATATCTTTAATGCGCTCCGCTTCCAAATGAGACGCCTGCTGCGGACGCAGAACGCCGGCAAGGTAATCAACCCCTTGCGATGTCCGCATCAGATAAGACTCTTTTTTGAATTCCGCATTCGGACGCTTCATCGCGGCGATGAAATCGATGGCGCAGCGCTGCGGAGCAATATCAAGCATGCGCGCCATATCACCCACCGCGTGCAGATCCAGATCGATCAAACATACGCGTTTAACCTCGTCTTTAACAAGGCTTACCGCTACGTTTGAAGCAATAAGGGTTTTCCCCGTACCGCCTTTTGTACTGAAGATAACTACAACTTGCGCCATATTATTCTAAACGGTATGCGATCGGTACATCGATCCAGAGGTCCTTTGCATCGATAGTCGACGGAAAAGGAGGATACGTCCCCAGGGCTTTTGCAACCGCCATAGCGCTTGCGTCAAGCACCTGATACCCCGAAGAGGTCTTCACCACAACTTCTTTTAATTCACCCAAATACGTCAGGTGCAAACTCAAAACCGTTGTCCCCTGAAAACCGCCTGTTTTAGCGCTTTCAGGATAGGTTAGATTATTCAAAATTCGCTGTTTTATGATCGCGGCATATCCGCGCAAAGGCTCGGGAAGCGTTGTGTCAGGCGTGATCGCCGCTTCCTGTGCTATGATCTTAACGGGTTTCTGCGGGGCGCTCGGCGTGGAAGCTTCGGAAAGAGCGCTCTTTTTATCCGCTATGATCGTCGGTGTTAACGTAATAAAAAGTTCCATGTCCCCTCGCTCACCGGTACCGCCACCTTCCGTAAGCGTTTTCTTGCGAAACGCAAAACCGATCAACGGAAGATCCCCCAAAACCGGAGTTTTTCTAATATCCTCCCTCTTCTTTTGTTTGGTCAAGCCTCCGATAGCCAAAGTCTGAGCGTCATTCATAAAGAGCTCGGTGACAATATTGCGTTTACTTAACGGATAGGCTTTTGCCGTCGGAGCAGCAGCCGAACCGATCGTTTCCGCTTCTCCGACTTCGCTGACTTCGACATTCAGCCCGATCTTGATACGGCGCTCATCGTTGACCGTCGGCTTAATTTTCATTTTGATGCCGAACTCTTTATACTCAACACTCGTTGAAGAACCAACAGCCGCCTGCACCGAGGTCGTAAATACCGGTTTTTCACCGCCGACCAAAAGTTCCGCCTCTTTACCGCTCTGACAGGCAAGACGCGGGCGGGAAAGGACTCTCGCTTTACCCTCAATGATCAAAGCATCAAGCGTTACATTAAAAGCGGAACGGGTATATTCGGAAACATAAAAAACATTCTTAAGCCCTGTTTGCGCAGTCGTTGTCGCGGCAGACACGTCGGTCAACGTCACGGAACCCGGCCAGGTGAACCCAAGCGTTTTGCTGGCATCCTTGGTAAGCTCGAGCACCTGCACTTCAATTTCAACGACCGCTTCCTCTTCTTTCACCTTGATAAGATCAAGTGTCTTTTCAGCCAACGGCCCGAGCGCGATCGTAATACGTTCCCGCTCCTGCTGCGTTTTAACGGTGCCGGTTAAAATGACTTTGCCTTCCTCGTCTTCGGCCTGCGTCGAAATGCCGGGGATATCAAGTTTAGCGATCATATTATCGATCCTGCGCTTTATCTCAGACATATTTTCGCGCACGACCTTTAATTGCATCGTCTGCTCGCCAAAATTATCCCAATAGGTCAATGTCGTTGTGCCCAACGCTTTCGGGGAAAGCGTTATTTCCGATTTAGAAACCCCGCCGACATCAGCAATAGCAGGATTACCGATGGCGATCCTCGTAGGATTACTGACCGGGATCATCTTAGTCTCCCCCATATACAACGTAAGCACTTCCGAATATTCGTCTGCGATACTCGCGCACAAGGGCATAATAGCGCATCCGACCATAGCTATGAATACAACCAAACCTGCTTTTCTCATCGACACTCCTTTTATATGCACAATATTCGAAAGATTTATGGGGATAGAGGAACTTTTTCCTTATTCATCCCGCGATACACCTCGACATACCCTGCCGCAGATTTTGCTTTTTGCGCAGCAGCGTCTGCTTCAGCCTGCGCAGATGCCGCAGATGCCTGTTTATCGGGCGGGACTAAATAACGGAAAAGCGCATCCCAGCTGGTGATCTGCATCGGTTCTACTTCGGAATCACTGGGAGAACGCAATATCAACCTGATCCTTCCTTGCTCCTGCACAAACGCAATAAGAGCTGCTTCCTGCGATGTTAATGCCAGCGTGATCAAAGGATTCGCGTCAGTCTGCCCTTCGTCTTTTTGATATCGATTGGTCTCTCTTGCAGCACCGCCGACATCGCGGCCGACAGCAAGCACTTTCACATTCTGGACCAACGGAATTACCGACGGCTGCGCAACCGTTCGTCCCGAGCCATCGTTTAAAGGGATCGCAAGTAACGCAATAACATCGACATAATCGCCGGCTTTGATCATCCCGGAAAGAGAAGCAATATTGTCCACCTGGATGGAAATAGCGCGTTTGCCGCGGGGAGTCACATCAGAAAGAGCACCGGATGATTTGGGGAACGCTAATTTATTCAAGGTGATCTGATCATTTTCCTCGATAGGAACAACCGCCATCATCCCTGCGATACGGTCAGCCGAAGTAACTGCCTGCGGCTGAATATAGTTCTTGGGAAAGATCTTCACATCGAGCATATCAGGCGTGACCATTGCCCCTCTGGGGATACTTTTCTTAGCGACCAGCACGGCAGATTGATTTTCCTGAATATTCTGAATTGCCATTTTCGCGTCGTCAACAACCTTCTGTTTTTCCTGGTGCACGACTTGGTTG
Organism: uncultured Planctomycetales bacterium; assembly: GCA_964546325.1. Classification (GTDB taxonomy): domain Bacteria; phylum Omnitrophota; class Gorgyraeia; order Gygaellales; family Profunditerraquicolaceae; genus DAONEO01. The sequence goes on from CAZJJL010000053.1 coordinate 8,303, forward strand.
ACACCCAGGATGCCCAAAAGCGCAAACACAACCGCGGCCGCGATCAAAATAATAGTTTTTTTCTGCACTTATTTAATCTCCCCTTCATACATTTTCAGGTCACCTTCGGAAGACAATTTCCCGATCAGGTCTTTGATCTTTTTGGTAAGCGCGTCATTAACCAATGCCGCTTTAATGCGGTCCTGCAACTCGCTAAATGCCTGCAGCTGGCCGCCGCGTTTTTCCTCAAGCTTCAAAATATAATAATAATTTCCTGCCTTGAAAATATTCGTGAATCTGCCGATCTCCAGGTTCGGAGAGAATGCAGCCGTATAATATTCGGCGGGCCTTGTATCATCAGGCTGGATAAAACCAACCTCTCCTCCTTGCGCAGCGCTCGAAACCCTCGATTTTTCTTTTGCCAATGTCGCAAAATCAGCGCCTTGCAATAATTGGATATAGATATCTTTTGCTTCCTGCTCGGAAGAAACCGCGATCTCGCTAACACGGCGCTCTTCAGGCTTCATGAAATATTCCTGGTTCTTGTCATAAAACGTCCGCGCATCCTGATTGCTGACTTGCACCGACTCCATAAGCTGGTTCAATAATTCTCGAACCAAAAGCTCCATCTTCACTTTCTCCAAAGCTCTTTGGATCTTCTCGTCACGGTCAAGCCCGCGCGCAAGAGCTTCCTGATACAAATACATCCGCCGGATAAGCTCTTCTTTTAAATAATTGATCTTATCTTCGCGCGTCGTGATCTTTTTACCCGCCTTCTGCTGATCAACTAACCGGTTATAGGAATCGATCTCTTCGTTAAGGTCTTCCAGGGTGATCGGCATGTTGTTAACGCTGGCAACGATCGTTCCTTGCACGGCCATC
>CAZJJL010000054.1:0-6581 GCA_964546325.1 uncultured Planctomycetales bacterium
CGCCAGAATAGGATCGAACAAGACCCTTAAACTCATCAAAACTTTTCCTAGCGAAGACTGCCTAAATAATGCTATAATGTGCGTCAAGAAAATTGGAAAAACGGATGTGTATACTCTTATTACCGACAATCAACAACCTTCACATAAATAAATGAATATCGTTGGAATATCTTGTTTTTATCATGATAGCGCGGCGTGTCTGGTGCGCGATGGGGAGATCATAGCTGCCTCCCAGGAAGAGCGCTTTACGCGTAAGAAACACGACCAAGCCTTCCCCGCAAACGCCCTTTCCTGGTGTCTTCGCGAAGGATCGATCACGATCAAAGATGTTGATTATATCGTCTTCTACGAAAAACCTTTTGTCAAATTCGAACGGATCCTTGAAACCGCCCTTGCATTTGCGCCTTCGGGAATAAGCGAATTCATCGCCGCATTGCCTCAATGGCTTAAATTCAAATTATGGATCCCTAAAATAATACAAAAGGAAACGGGATTTGAAGGTACGATCCTGTTTTCCGGACACCATGAATCGCACGCAGCAAGCGCGTTCTTTCCGTCCCCATTCCAGGAAGCGGCATTTTTAACCATGGACGGCGTAGGAGAGTGGGAGACCGCAAGTTTCGGCACAGGAAAAGGCAATACCCTCCAGATTGATTCCTATCTGCGCTTCCCGCATTCTCTCGGATTACTTTACTCAGCATTCACGTATTATTGCGGATTTAGGGTAAATTCCGGTGAATACAAACTGATGGGATTAGCGCCGTATGGCGATCCCATATACAAAGATCTCATTAAAGATAACCTCGTTGATATTAAAGAAGACGGATCCTTCAAACTCAACATGCGTTTCTTTGGCTTTTGTAATAGCCTTCGCATGACAAACAGCCGTTTCGATAAATTATTCGGGGGAGCCGCGCGGAAACCCGAAACAACGCTCACGCAGCGGCATATGGATATAGCAGCGTCTATTCAATCCGTTACGGAAGAAATAATGCTATCAATGGCAAAACATGTTCATGCGGTAACGGGACAAGACAAGCTCTGCCTTGCCGGAGGAGTAGCGCTTAATTGTGTCGGTAACGGAAAAATATTACGCGAAGGACCGTTTAAAAAGATTTGGATACAACCTGCCAGCGGCGATGCGGGCGGCGCCTTAGGTGCAGCGCTCCTTATCTGGTACCGCTATCTGGATAATAAGCGCGTGGTTGACGAAAAAACCGATTTGCAGAAATCTTCGCTCCTGGGACCCCATTACGACGATGCGGCCGTAGAAGAGTATCTTAATGCCAACAATATCCCTTTCACCAAGTATCAGCCCGATCAGATAGCCGGGATTACCGCGGATTTGATCGCAAAAGACAATGTCATAGGCTGGTTTCAGGGAAGAATGGAGTTTGGGCCGCGGGCATTAGGAAGCCGCAGTATTATCGGTGACGCGCGTAATACTCAGATGCAGAAGAAAATGAACCTTAAGATCAAATTCCGAGAATCATTCCGGCCGTTTGCTCCGACCGTTCTACGGGATAAAATGCACGAATGGTTTGAAATGAACGCCGATAGTCCGTACATGTTACTTGTTGCGGGTGTACGCAAGGATAAACGCACGAAAGAAACCGTTTCAAACCTTCAAGGATTCGAAAAACTTAACGTAAAACGCTCGGAAATCCCCGCAGTCACGCATGTCGATTATTCCGCAAGGATCCAAACGGTTAAACCGGAAGAAAACAAGCTCTATTACGATACGATCCAGGCTTTTTACAAAAAGACGCATTGTCCGGTTATCATCAACACATCGTTCAATGTGCGGGGTGAACCTCTCGTCTGCACTCCTGAAGATGCGTTCAGGTGTTTTATGCGAACTGAAATGGATTATTTGGTCATGGGCTCATTCGTACTCGATAAAAAAGAACAGAAGCCTGTGCCGCAGGATTCAAATTGGAAAAAGGATTTCGTACTTGATTGATATGGAAACCATAAAAACAGATACCGTTACACTCAGGAAATTCGGGCTCACCATGGCTGTTGCATGCCTTGTTATCGCATCAATCGTGTTGATCAAGGCGCACTATGCCCCGAAACCGCTTGTGATGCTTTCCCTGCTTTTTATCGGATGCGCATTCATCGAACCTTCTGTGTTGCGCCTCTTTTATATCCTCTGGATGCGCCTGGCCTTTGTATTGGCCTGGGTCAATACCCGCATCATATTATGTATCCTATTCTTTGCGCTCTTTACGCCGATCGCAATCGCTCAAAAGCTATGCGGCGTTGATCTACTCGATATAAAAATGGATAAAGGAAAAACGTACTGGCGCGCACGGGAAAAACACGCTCACGACAAAAGCCAGTACGAACGGCTATTCTAAGGAGGCTCCATGGCCCGATACAGCATCTTGAAAGAATTCTGGGATTTTCTGAAAGTACGAAAGAAATGGTGGCTTGCTCCGATCATAATTATGCTCTTACTGCTTGGAGCGCTAATTTTTTTCACGTCATCATCTGCGGTTGCTCCGTTTATTTATACGCTTTTTTAAAGAGGTGCGATGAAAAAAATATTCTTCCTGCTTATCACCGGGATTGTTCTATTTTCTATGCTTGTTTTTAGGAATAATACGAACCCGAGGACTGTTTCTTCGTCCCTCATGAAAAAAGGTTCCCCTCAAGATACGATCCCCCATTTTAACGGAACGCAAACGTATCGGGTTAATCTGCTGGGGATCATTCCTGCGGGAAAACTTGTTATCAATCCCGAGAAGACTGACGAGAGATACCCCGGTTTCTTTATTCTAACCGCAGCTGCAGAAACATTGCCTTGGCTACAGTCATTCTATCCCGCAAAAGCATCGCTCTATTCGCGCATACAATCACAAACATTAGCCCCGGTTGAGTTCACCCAAACAATCTCCTTACACGGAAAAAAGGAGAGCGTAAAGAAAATCCTCTACGATCAGGACCAAGGGATCATGACCCTTGAAGGCCAACAGCGCACCATACCGCTTCAAACACAAGACCCCCTGTCGTTACTCAATAATTTAAGAAACATGAATTTATCGTCTACAAAGTCTTTTGAATATACGATCAATACAAACCAGAAAAACTACCTTTTTTCAGCTATTGTCAAGCCCGCTTCAATTTCAGTTACAGGAACCGCTTCGCAGGGATATCTGGTAAAAGCCACCATCCAAAGAAAAGATAAGAACAATCCGTATCACCGCTCTCAAGTGGATATCTTTTATCTTGCGTACCATAACGCCAATATTCCCGTGGTCATAAACGTCTTTGCGAGCGGCTTTTTTGTTAATTTGAAGTTGATCGCGCTTGACTAAATGGAATGCAATGGAATTTTTCACGTTCTTGATTCTCAATGGCCTTGCGGGGACCTCATCGTATCTGATCGCCTTTCGAATCCTTCGGTTGAGCCGTAGCCTTGACCAAGCGGCAAGTTGGTTTCTCGTTTATATAGCCGAAATAATGCTCTCGGTATTGGCTCTGGGTATTGACGGGATCTTGACGCTGCAAAAACTTGCGCTCTTCCACGCATTGGTTCTTATACTCCTCATTATCCACACGCGTAAGCTTAAAAGCCTTCCTTTCAATACCGCGAACATTGCGCACGCTCTCCAGGAGCTTAATGCAAGCCGTTTTGCCCGTTTAGGCTTGTCCACGATCATCGCTTTTAGCTGTATAAAGATTTTCATTAATCTCACCAATGCCCCTCTCGGATGGGATTGCCTTAATTACCACTTCGTTTTTCCCGTTGAAGGGATACACCATGGTAATCTCCAAACCCCCATTATCATCAATGACGATCCTGCCCCAACCTATTATCCTTTAAACGGTAGCTTCTGGTATTTCTGGCTGATGATCCCCTTTCAAAGCGCTTTTTTTGCGAATATCGGACAAATCCCTTTTTTCATAATGACCTTTTTTATGATATTCGCAATCGCTCGCGCATACGGATTAAACCGCGCCTATAGCCTTTTACCGGCCATTTTATTCATTCTCATCCCTAATGTTTTCAAACATTATAAACTCGCGTATGTGGACATGATGGTCGCCGCATATTTCGTAACAAGCGCTTATTTTTTGCTCCGCCTTTCGGAACGCTACAAACGAGGTGAGGTTATCGCTTTTGCCCTCAGCACGGGATTGCTCATCGGGACCAAGACAATTGCGCTTCCGTATTCAATTCTTCTGATCATACCTTTTGCCCTTGTATCGCTGATGCACGTAAAAAAGGGAGGCCTCAAATTATGCGTAGCCGCTTGTATGATTATTTTTCTTTTAAGCGCGTTCTCATATATACGCAACTGGATCCAGACAGGGAACCCTCTCTATCCGTTGCAGATCAGCTTCTTCAACAAAGTGTTTTGGAAAGGAGTTCTTGACAGCGTTACGTATCGAGCGCACTTTACTCCAAAAGATTATGCCTTAAGCAAACTGCTTTTCCATGAAGGCCTCGGTGCGCAAACGATCCTCTTCATACTCCCGGCAGCATTATGCGCATTCCCCGTTTGGTTCATGAAAAGAACCGTAAAACGCGATTGGATGAAAGGTTATCTACTTGCCTTGCCGATCCTTATATTCGCCGTGTACCGTTTTATCGTTCCTTTGGCTAATACTCGCTATTTGTATCCCTGCCTTGCGCTCGGAATCGTGGCGGCAATGGTCACTCTCCGGATGCTCACGATACCGCAACGTATCGTCACGATAATTGCCACGCTCTGTATATTCGCCTGCATACCTGAGCTGGACAAGAATATCGCGCTGGTTTTCGGAATACTCCTAACGGCAATACTATTTTTCATTTTTTCCCGAAAAAAAAACATCGGAACAATAGCGATTTATTCTCAAAAACCCTCAACGTGGCTCGCTATCGGTATTGTCATAAGCGCGGTGATCATTGTCTTGAACAATGCCTATTCGAAGCTTGAGTTTAAACGCTACGGCCAATCCTCACGGCTTTCAGGTTTCTGGCCGGAAGCAATCGAAGGATGGGATTGGCTGAATCAACATACAACGGGCAATACGATCGCATATGTCGGAAGACCGGTCCCGTATCCATTATACGGAACCCGCTTTAAAAATGATGTCCGCTATGTATCGGTTAACGCACAAGAGCCCGCAAAACTCCATCTCTACCCCAAAAGCTGGTACAGTTGGGGATTTGATTTCGAAAGCCAACATGTAAACATGATGCGGGAAAATAATTACAGGGGTAATGCCGACTATACGACCTGGCTTGAGAACTTACGTAAAGCCAAAGCGGATTTTCTCTTTATTTATTCGCTCCATCAAACATTGCATATTATTTTCCCGATAGAAGAGGAATGGGCAAGCGCCCATCCCGATGTTTTTAAACCGGAATTCTCAAATGACGTAGTGCGTATTTATTCCATACGTAAACCTTAAGCCGGTTCTTGCGGTATAGCAATTGATAAAATATTATTAACTGGATACTCAACAACGGATGTGCCCATGCCCTTATTAACCGTCATTGTGCCTGCTTTCAACGAAGAGAAAACAATTAAAGATATCGTAGAGAAAATTAACGCCGTAGACATTGATAAAGAGATTATCGTCATCGATAACGGTTCGCAAGATGAGACGGGTCGTATCCTGCGCAGTATTCAACTCCCTAATCTGACGATCATTCACCACGTGACGAACAGGGGAAAAGGGGGGGCCGTGCTCACGGGTCTGTCTAAAGCAACCGGCAGATACGCGATCATTCAGGATGCCGACCTTGAATATGACCCTAACGATTACGGTAAACTTCTTCAGGCAGCCCAAGAACATCAGGCAGACCTCGTTTTAGGAGCGCGTTTTACCAAAGGCTACCATGGGTCGCCTATTCCACGCATGGGAAATCAATTTCTTACTGCGTTATTTAATCTGCTTTTCGGAGTGACCTTAAACGACTGCCTGACATGCTATAAATTATTCCCAACCGATAAATTGCCCGATTTAAAACTCACATCCCGGAATTTCGACATAGAGATCGAAATTATATCAAAAGCAATCAGGAGAAAATATAAAACCGTTGAAGTCCCCGTCTCCTATACACCGCGAAAATACAAGGAAGGCAAGAAGATCCGCTGGGGGGACGGGCTCAAACTTGCCTTAACAATCCTTAAATTCAGGTTCTCATAACATGAAAAAGAAATTTATCGCTTATCTGGACTTCATTATATACTGGTCAACCATCCTGATGCCGTTTTCGGTAGCCTGCGGACCTGCTCCGGCAAATGTTTTTATCGGGCTCATGAGTTCCCACTTTATATTCAGGAAAATTACGCTGCGACAGAACATATGCGGTATGAATTCCCTGATTGCCGCATTCATCGGCCTCATCATTGTCGCATTCATCTCTTTTTTAAATTCGATCAACGTACACTCGAGTTTCCAAGGCATTACTAAACTTCTTAAGGCAGGACTTATTATTATTGTTTATGCCGAAGGGATACAAGACCGTCGGCATGCCTTGCGCATTTGCATCTCGATCTTTGCCGGAGCCTGCCTCGCCTCGTTTGACGCCGTATGGCAAATGATATTCGGGAAGGATTTCTTACGCGGGCATGAGC
>CAZJJL010000054.1:6652-9077 GCA_964546325.1 uncultured Planctomycetales bacterium
TCGGCACCATAAAAAGAGCAACAGCCGCTTTTTCTCATACCAATATCCTCGGTGTTTACTTAAGCGCCTTCATCCCTTTGTGTATTTCTCTTGCGCTTTACCATTGGAAGAGATACAAGAAAATAATCGCGATTGCGTTATCCGCTCTGTGCATTGCGGGCCTTTATCTGACGTTCTCCCGCGGCGCGGTCATGGCAATCATTGTGGGACTGCTCATTATTGCTTTGGTAAGAAAAGATAAGCTTATTCTGGGCGGATTCATCTGCATCCTTGTTGTTGCCCCGTTCCTTATTCCGCAAAAAGCAAAGGACTTCGCTCAAAGCGTTCACTATAATCCGCTTTTCGTGCTTTTTAACCAGGATCGTATAAGCGCCTGGAGAAACGCAACAAATATGGTCGCGCACCATCCGGTGATCGGTGTCGGCGTCAACACATTCTCTATAAATTACGGCACCTACAAGCTAGAAGAACACGGCGACCAAATAACCGGAAGCTCTTTTTACGCGCATAATATATTCCTGCAAATGGCAGGAGAGACAGGCCTTTTGGGTGTATCCTGTTTTATCTGGTTCCTGGTATCGTTCTTTTGGATTACGGCAGGAGCGTACAAAAGGATGCGTGTTCCCCTGGATAAGGTCATGCTTCTGGGGCTCATAGCTTCTGTTAGCGCATTCCTTATAAACGGCATATCGGAAACGAGCCTTTATTACGCCCGCGTCTCGATGATATTCTGGCTTCTTATCGGATGCGCTATCGCGGTAACACGCTTGAAACAGGAGGATTGCCATGCTGCGGGTTCTTGACGGTATCATCTACGTTTCTCTCATCGCGATCCCTTTCTTTACGGCGATCGCGCCGGCGCCTGCGAATATATTCATGGGACTGCTTATCGCAGCATACCTTGTAAAGATGCTTTTATACCGCACACCGTTATTTTCCCTGACCCCCTTAAACTTTACACTCTTGATATTCTTTGGATTCGTCTGCCTTTCTATGTTCAATTCCATCTGTATCGCGGACAGTTTAAAAGGCGGATTTTTAAGGCTTCTGCAATATCTGTTCTTACTCTGGATAACCGCCCGTGAGATACGTAACCGCACGCATTGCCGCATACTCATCGGAGCCATCGCGTTCTCCTGCGCGTTGATATCCATCGACTCTATCTGGCAAGTTTTTACCGGGAAAGACTTTATCCGACACTATGCTCCGGTCATAAATCTAGGTATCATCAGAGCAACCGCATCATTTAAGGATTCCAACCTTTTGGGCATCTATCTAAGCGCAGTTGCTCCGCTTTTTATTGGTCTTGCGTTATTCTTTTACCGAGGGAGAAAAAGGTTCCTTATGGCAATGACAGGTATTCTCGCGTTAACGGGTATATTCCTGACATATTCCCGACCGACGTACCTGGCACTCTTTATGGTTTTCCTGATCTTTGCCATTGTCCGTAAGAACATGAAACTCTGCATATTTCTGCTCTGCGTGTGCATCATAGCTCCTTTTGCAACACCGCGCGCGGTAAAAGACTGGGCAAAAAGCGTGGATTATAACCCCGTGCGTTTTATGTGCAATGACGACCGCATTGCAATATTCCGCAACAGCATGCGCATGATCGAGCAACATCCTCTTATAGGAGTGGGGACGAACACCTTCATGAAAAACTACGCTCGTTATAAAGAGAATCCTGAATATCGCAATGTCGTAACGACGGATTACGCCTATGCGCACAATAACTTCCTCCATATGACCGCGGAGACCGGATTTCTTGGATTGTTAGCTTTTTGCGCGTTCTTGATCCTCCTTTTCCGGAAAGCGGCATCGATCTACCGGGGCCAAAAAGACCCGTATCTATCGATAACAGCACTCTCGTTGACTATCTGCATTGCCTCATTTTTAATTAACGGGCTTACGGAAAGCAGTTTATTTTATTCTCGGGTAGCCGGATTATTCTGGTTCTTAGCCGGATTCCTGCTTGCCATTGAAAGACTGGGACATGAAAACAAAAAAAATACTTATTGTTAGAAATGACCGCCTCGGGGAATTTCTCCTGACTATACCGGCCTTTCAGGCGCTGAAACAGCACTATCCCGGCTCGCATATTTCCGCGGTCATCAATCCGTACCTTGCGGACTTAGCAAAAACGATCGATGCAATCGACACCATATTCTGCTGGGAGAACAAAAAACATACGCTTCGCCAGACACTCGCTTTTGCGCGACAATTACGCAAAGAGCGATTCGATCTTTGCGTGATCTTTAACCCCACCAAGGAGTTCAACATGATCGCTTTTCTTGCGGGTATTCCTGTCAGGGTCGGTTATAAACGCAAATGGCCGTTCCTTTTAACCCACACTTTGATCGACATAAAAGACCGGGGACTCAAACACGAGATCAGCAGTAACCTGGAATTGCTGCGCCTTCTTGAC
>CAZJJL010000055.1:0-8843 GCA_964546325.1 uncultured Planctomycetales bacterium
CAAAAAGATACCCCTATCAGCTATAACTTATGCGCTATCCGTTCGTCTACGATCTCATTACTCTGCTCAACCCCATTAAATCCGCGCGATCAAGGTTGATACCGGCTCTAAACTCATGCGTACCGGCGGCTGCGGACCAGACAACCTCCCCCCTCAAGTAGAGCGGCTCTCCTTTGTCCGGCACATTGAGCCAAAGCTCCAAAGGGGTTTTTGCTTCTAGTGCATGCGTAGTGGTTATTCCCAAACCTTTCGCGCTCACATCAAAACTCATCCCTGCCCCCTCCCTATTCCGGCTCGCATCCAAGTAACGCACAGAATACCGCAGGGGGAAACGCTCAAAGACCCTCTTGTCAAGAGATGCATAGGAAAGGTTAACCCCCTTATCCCAGGAATCCCCTGTCCGAGAACTCCGCCCGTACAACTGACGAGGATAATGGTGCTGCACAAAATAGTAAATTTTTTCCCTATCCTGTTCGCTTATGCGGGTAAAATAAAAACCAAACATATTTTTCTCATGCACCGTACGATGCCAGGCAACCCAAACCTCGGCATCTAAAACACTATCGACAGCCAAATATAATTTAAGTTCTTTAAACGTATCTGTTTCCAAGCGAAACGCTAGATGCGCCTGAAAACCTTTGAGGCTGATCTCTTTAATAAAACAATCCGCGGGAGCATATGATCCGGCAAAACGCACTTTTGCCTTATGATTAATTTCCCATCGTGATATGCGCCTGCGATTTCCAAGATCCATGTCACCTACTCCTTATGAAAAATATGTAGATAAAAATACCTGCGCATACCATCACTACGCGCAGAACTCCACCCCAGAGGTGTAAGACACCTACGGGGTGGAGAGCGAAAAAAATATTCCGCAGCCAAAACAAAACCGTTGTCCAGTCAACATTGGTCAACCAGATACTAGAAATAACAGCTATTACTCCGATGCCTAAAATGATACCGGGAGGGAAATCCGGCAAACAATTTCCGCGATCCACTGAAACATTGCGATTTAATGGAGAAATACTAAACCACCTTCCGTGCGAATCCATTTCAATATGAACAGCAATTATCTCCGGATAGGATTCGCCTAATTTATCAAGGCTTTTCCCGGCAACGGTATCGGCATTTACTTCTTCATAGATAACAACATAACATCCTTCTTTAAAAGCTTCCCGCGCCAATCCACATATTAAACCTGTTTCATCCCAACTTATCGCACCAGCCCCACGAATATAATGGTCACCACTTATGATCTTGGTTTGGAAATTTGATTCCCTTAACAAACGACCGAGTTTTGCCGCAAACGTAGATTTTCCAACCCCGCTTTTTCCGCTTATCGAAATGAAAACAGGTCCCTTCATGTTTACGATATACTGCACAATCATTCCACAGACAGAATCCCCGGTTAGCTGTGCATTAACAACACGCCATTGCCATACTCCCAACAATAAAAAACATGCCAAAAGCCCTAATAACAATACTGACTCATCAAACGCCCGTTCTCCTGATAAAAGAAATGAGAAAATAAGTGCCCCTTCGCAACAAAGATGATCTTCCCGATGGTTATGATCGCGTCTATTCTCATTCCACTTAGCTGCGGCAACTGTTGCACACAAAGCACGGGTAAAATTATGAAGATCAAATTGCACCTCACCTCCAAAAATACGACCCCAAATAGCCGGAGCATACAATATTCCGGCGTCATCATCTTGGACGGATTCTAAACGATCACCAATAGTCCCATATCCCGGGATTTTTCTCTGGTCTTCTATGGCTTCTTGATGGGATTTACCCTGTGAGTGGGCGTATTCATGGCGGGCGATAGCGGTATAAACACAGAACAACTCTTGCCCTGTAAAAACTCTTTTTAATACTGTATGTGCAAAAGCAGAAATATAGATGGTAAGGAGATGGTTTTCGTATACAAAAAAAGCGAATTGTTTCGGCAAACCACGTGGCGGAGCCCGACACGTAACTACTGATTTGATTTTTACCTGTACCGGCTGGTTCGCTCCGTCGACATTCAAAGCAAACTCTGCGACAGGCAACGTTTCCATCCCCCACCATACCAATGCCGCACATTGCCTTGGCGACATATTATCCCAAAAGCCCTCGTTTCTCTTATCAATATGTTCGGTTATCCTCGAAACATAAAACTCATGCAAACAAGCGGCTATTGTAGCGAAATTTCCTCCACAATACCCATGAGGAATTCTTATAAGACATGTGGGACATTTTTCCAAAAGATTCCTACTGTCGGCACTCAAATTCTGCGCAAAATATTCATCCTTATCAGCTAGAGCTAATATTGCTGCGGATGAATCGACCTGCTCTATTGCCACACGCTCAATGGTATCGTCTAACTCAAGCAAAAATATTACTTCTATCATGACAAATGATCGATAAACATCCTGTTGAAAGTTATTTCTGCCGGCCCCTCTACAAGTAAACAACTTCCAATTTAAAGGATAGGCAAAACCGGCAATAGGTAACGGATAAATCAAAGATAAAGAAAATATATCTTCGGCTACGAGGCTATAAACATCAGGATAGCTGGTAAAGAGATACTTACTCACCATTGATTTACCTGCCCGAGAAGGACCTAATATAAGAAACCCTCTTCCCCTGAGCAGATTTACTAAAAGATTCCCATGCAGATCAACCAATTGCAATTCCGCTACCTTGTTACTCCAAGATTGATATACTTGTTTTCCTGCTAAAGAAATATTTGGTTCCCACATCCTAGGAGAAGAAGCTTTAGGGACCATTCCGTATTCTTGATCAAGGTAAAAATATTGCGCCAATCCATCGCTTAAATCATAAATCTCATTCGCACGAGTAATAAAAGCTTCCGTTGCGCCGTAAGTAGCAAAAAAATCATCGCTCCCTCCGTCCGCTATTCCTCTATTGCCCGGCGGAAGCGGAGCACCGCCATCCCAAACAGGATATGTGCCGCCTTTATTAGGAAGCATCAAGCTCCTAGGATCCCTCCCCTCAAACTCGTCATCCGCCGACAACATCGGCCGGCCAACAACAGGAAGGCTTACTCCTCCTATAACCCGACGCTGCGATTGCGCTTCAATCGTATAATGAATAACTGCATTCGTAAACTCACTCCATCGCAGCCGGGAATCAGGATAGCAGTTATTACCGAGCTCCTTACTCTTAAGCGCAGCAGCCCAAAGTAACAAATAAACTATTCTCCATTTTGCAAGCGAGTCTTGGCGATAATCCTCATTTGTATCCAATAACTCTCTATAAAATAAGTCAAACTCATCCTCTCCGGCTAAAAACTCCTGAATAAATCGTCCAAGAACATGATGAAGAGCTCCAGCATCAGGAGAATCCTCCAGTAATAGCCATTGCCCCAAAGTCATCTGCGCCGGAGTTGCTTCACGTAATGCAACAGAATATTGTATCAATTCTCGTATAGCGCTTATTTTATCGACATCACTCAAAGAATCAACTTGAGTAAACATCGCATCTTTGGGAGCATATGATATATCCAAGAAATTCTGAACCCCTTTTTTGGCCCTGGCTCTTCTGTTTTCATCAAAAAAACATCTTTCTAGAAAATTGTCAACGCCAAGTGTATCTAAAAGTATCGCCCGAGAAGTGTCGGAGACAACCGTTATTGTTGACGCTAAAGGTTGAATCTGAGCACCGATTACTTCTTCAGTAAAACCTTTAAATACAAGATCGCCACAACGAGCAATGGCTTGCGCATGAGTTTCTTGCCATGACATGCCATTATCAATAAGCCTGTTTTCTTCAATCGCATGGCGAATAGCAGGCACAACAAATCCATGAGCAATGCCGTATATGCGTTCTGAAATCTCCATCATCTCCTGCAAAAGCGCTCTGGATGAAAAGTAAAAATATACAACATCGTCATCAATAGTTTCATACACAAACCCTTCTGCCGGAGCTTGATCAATACCCTCTTTCAAACAACGGAATTCCGCGGTCTTACCGGCAAATGATAAACGCATATCAAGAAAAGGATGGACATGCACAAAGCTTCCCTTTTCAATTAACCTTTGAATTTGCAATTCGTGATCGCTATCAATGTTACCCAAACATCCCCGACCAAATGCATTGCTTCCAGACTGACGATCCGCAAAATAAGGAGCTTCGCCGCTTAAAGCATATCTGCGCAGCAGTGGCAGCAACCTGCATACGCGTCCAAAGGCTTGAAATAAATCGAGTTCTCGCCTGCATTGACGATTGAAAGCATGGTATTGATCCTGATATGCCTGATCAAGAAATATCGGTAACGCTTTTTGCGGCTGGCCATTCCAGATAAATGCGTTAAGCCGCTCTGCCACTGCAGAAGCGCCGGACATACGCATCCGATATATTAAAGAAGAACCAACGGGATCCTGAAAAGGACGCGCGCGCCAGAGAAAAACCTTATCCAGGGCAATGGCAGTGCTCAAGGTACAATTACCGGTTATATTCACCGGCAAATCAGAAGCTGCAAGTATCCGCGCAAAATCGGCATGGGGAACAAAATCACGGAAAATAATCAGCGCTTTATTATCTACAACATCGGATTCCGTAACAGGCCCATCAACAACTTTCCAATATTGTCCGAAATTTAAAACTTTCTCTGCTATCTCGCTATACCCCGCGCCAAAAGCAAAAATCACAACTCCCTGCATTGCCAATTCCGGCCGCATGTCAAAAACCTGACATAATAAATCAAGATAATCTTCCAATGCTTTGACGGAATGATTGTAGGAAAGCCCCCAGCAACTATTTACTACAGAAGAAGGCAACCCTAAATTATGCGCAACAACTGATTTTAATTTCCCAGGATCATTCATCTGCTTACGCGTTTCTTCCAAACTAACCGGAAGATATATCCCAACACTCTGGGGTCCGAATCCAGCTTCACCAAAACAATACACGCGTCCAGCCGGAGTAAGCATAAAACAAAACTCAACATCACCAACACCTTGGCAATATTCAGTTATCTGGATCTGTATTGGAGGAGACGAAACACTTGTGTCAAACGGCCCGACGATTCCCTCTATTGCCGGTAAGGCTTTATTAATAGCAAAATACTCGCGGTTATCAGCTGACATGCACAATGCTATTTCCTTGCCAAAACAAGCTGCCGCATAATCACTCGCTGCTGATATATCAACATTCTCCGGTAAATCATAATCATGTAAATATTTCTCAAGCATGTGCGGCCGCCGCATTGCTGATATACTCACCGTACTATTTGGCAAATATGCTGCCATTGCTTCTGCAGCATGCACTGTTGCGGCAACATCACCATAACCGTCTTCGTACATCCCGTGAAAAAGAAAAACAATGCTAAAGGGCTCTTTTTCAACCCGCTCAAACAACAAATCCTCGGTATCAAGTAGCTCATCAACACAAAACCACTGTCTCGGACGCACCACGTTCAAAAATCGTTCGCCGGAGAAACGATTGGAGCCAGAAGATTCACCTTGAGAAGATGCATCCTTATAACAAGCAGGCTCTTGATACCTTGGGCCATAGCTTACGCTACCGTCAACAACATCACCCTCATCCGCCGACAACATCGGCCGGCCCAAAACAGAAACGCTGAATCCTCCAATGGTACGATGCTGTAATACGCGTTCTCCCTCATAATGGATCGGCGCGCCGGTAAAATCACTCCATCGCGGCTGCATGTCCCGGGGACAGTTCCGTTGAAACCCATTGCCACATATAGAGCTAAAAGGAAACGGGCCTGCATTATTCCAACCAAATCCTTCCCCATCCTCTAGCTCGTTACCGGTAGAATTTCTATAACCACAATAAATATCGAGTTTTACTATGAATCTTTGCAACGAGTTATCTTCTCGACGCACAATCCCGCATACTGCCTCCGGATGATTTCGTATAAACGACGCCTGTAGCCCTTGAGCCTCTCCCGTAGTCTTTATTCCTCCTTGCGCATACTCACTACCAATCTCGAACATTCGCACTCCTTGCTGTGCTAAATGCATAAATAATCTATCCCTCACTGCGCTAGATGCTCTCTTCCCACGATAATCTTTAGCCGTATAAGCCCCTTCTTCCTTGGCTGCAGTTCCCGATATGATACGGAATCCCCAGACAGAAACAGGCACGCTCCCAATGTATCCGAGCATTGCATCTTGACTAGAACCGCCGTACATGGCTTGTATTACTATTGGAAATTCTAAGGTATCTGCAAGTGAAGGTAAATTCGAAGCTTCCCTGAAAAGGCCTCTAAATAATTCATAAACCGCTTCGGTTCTTTCTTCAGTCGAAAGTGATGAAAATAACCGAAATGATTCAATTGGACACTTGAGCTTATTACCGCGATCAACCCCCTTCCCGTCACCACCATTACCATTTTGCACCACCCACGCATCGTCATCCCCCGACAATATCGGCCGGCCCAAAACAGGAACATTAACTCTTCCAATAGTACGACGCTGTAATACCCGTTCATTTGCATAATGCATCGGCGCGCCGGTAAAATCACTCCATCGCGGTTGCTCGGCGCTATCTGTTGTCTCTTGACTCACTAAAGCCACGGCCTGAAGCTTAATTAAAGTAGACGGGGATTCACTAATTAAGGGAGCAGATTTTTGATCTGGCAAAACGCCCTTCACCGTGCCATTCTCGTTTTCCGTTTCTGTTTCATTTATCTTATTCGCAAGAACCCTCATCGAGAAATAATTAAGTATTATGGCCATGACCGCTCCGGCGATAAAACAGTAGTAGTCTCCGATACTAGAATTCTCCTCAATCATTTCTCGGACAACATACACTAAGGCGGCCAACATAAACCCTAACGGAAAATATTTCATCGTAATAGTGAGATGCTCTCTTGTCCGATATCTTGACGGATCCTCGATAGATGAATATAAAAGAAATAAACCCGACCAGAAGCAAGGAGCAGTTATGAAATCATTTACATAATAGGTATTGATCATCTGCAACGTATAATCATCAAATGACGGGAAATAAGGCAGATTATTCTTGGCTAACATCCACCTGAAGAATCCGAAGATCAACAACAACGCCGCAGCGGACTTCCAAACACGCAAATTTTTTATGCTGGCGGCCAGTATCGTGATCAATATACACGCGGATACCAACACCCACCCCAGCCCAATCCAATGGTACAAACCAAAAAAAACACTTTGCAGCCAGTTTATCACCATCGATCCCAACCCCGCTAGTTCCCCACCTAAAGCGAAGAATCTAAGGTGTGCGATCGGGAAAACGGAATGCCAAAGGAAAAGGGGGACAAGAAGAACGAACATTATTGCGGAAGAAATGATGCAAATCCTTGGTAACTTTAAAAAGCAGGCTTCGGCTTGATTCCGGCATTTCAATACAACTATTGCCATTATCACAACTAATACAACTAACGCAACCACCACCGGCGGGGCGAGGCTTCCGATATGCGCTTGCCACATTTGCCCCAACGCACCCCCATACATTCCCAATAGTCCGACAAAAGACGCGCAAGAAAAATCAGAAGCGTCACCATTTTTTTCTAATTGAACCTGCCTGTCACGAGACAAAGAATAAACGAGTGTCCCATATATAAATTGAGCTCCCATTTTCTCATAAAAACACCACGCCTCCGGGACACCCAATATGGTCAATTCTGTAATAGAAGGAGCTCTTTCTTCAATAAATCTAACCATGCGCTGAAAAAGAAAACTGCCGATACCGGAAGAACGCCGTATTGCCTTCATAGCATAGATAGGTACTCTGCTATATTTCCGCGTTCGTAATCCATTATCAAGAAGCAGGATATCCGGCCTCCGCAACAAAAAGTTCATATGGTCGCTATCCAACGGCCCAAAAGCGCCAAAACGCAGCTTAGCTTGGCCTGTTAAAAGCATAAGCTTAAAATCACAATACCCTATCAACGTAAACGTATTTTCGGAAGATTCATTAAACAGATCGAACCCACACTCTATTAACCCATTGTCTCCATCCCGTTGCCTTACTATCAATACACATTCCCCCCATTGCTCCAATTCACAATATTCATAACGAAGAGTCTCATTGTCATTATCTTGATCATGAATACCGAACAGTTTAATGATCAGGACAACAAAAAGCAGCACTCCAACCACTCGCAAAAACACATGCAGGTTGTCTGCACAGCACAATACTGCAACCACTGAAGGATCAAGAACAAAATGATCTCTGCCATTGTTCCCATCATCATCTGATACCCCGGAAGAGGGCTTCATTGCCTTTTCGATAAAACTCACCACTTTGTCGGCAATACCACTAATATCCTTAAATATATACTTGCATGCCGGATACCAAATAATGGCATTAGCAACTGTCTGATTTAAGATAACCGGCCAGAAACTGCCACTTCCAAAAATCGCATAAAAAACAACCAGTGTAACATTATTAACCTGCCAATAAACAATATAGATCAAATACTGCACGACATATGCAAGTACACTGGTCCGATTTTCAAATTTGGCAAAAGTAACCTTACGGTCAAAATGGAACAATACTACTGCCGTAACAAAGTTAAGCGCTACAGATAACCAGACAGGAGACACAATGAAGTATTTAAGGACCGCGTCAAAGAAACTAATAAGAGGAGTAAACATCAATCCACGAACCATGAATATAGCAAACGGATATTGTTTAAGGAGGGCAACCAGAGAATTGGCTAAAAGAACAATCTTTTTCAGGGGTATAACACAAAGGGCGAAAACCGAACCGATTGCAGTAAAAAATACTTTTCCAAGAGGCGGCGCATGGCTTAAGTGTCCGGCGTTAACAGCCCCATCTTTCACTAATATCCCTCGAAATCCATTAGAGAAATAACGCACCCTTTCTTC
>CAZJJL010000056.1:0-3213 GCA_964546325.1 uncultured Planctomycetales bacterium
GAAAAGCGCAAGAAACCACCTCTGCGCTGGATGAAGCTCGCAAACAGTCCGAACGCGCAGATGCTATTCAGCGCCAGTTGACTCAATCGGAAACCGATAATGCGACAAAGGATACTCAGATCGCACGGTTGCGGGATGATTTAAAGAAGCAGTCGGAAGAAATTAACCGGAATATCACGCAATTAAGCGATACCCTTGCCAGACGGGAAGTGGAGCTTGCTCAGGCGCGCGCTGATCTACAGAAACAGCAGGATGAAAACAGCGCTTTAAATAAAAGCATATCCGATCATGATCTGGTTACTAAGGATAAGGTTGAAGAGTTAACGCGCACAAAAACAGATTTTAAGAGGCAGCAGGCGATGACACAGGAGCTTCAAAAGCAGATCGGTGACCTGCAGGCTACTTTGAATGAGCGTGATCGTGAGTTGGCAGGGGTTAAAGATGAATTGCGTACGAAGGTCGCTCTTACCGAGACGTTGCAAAAAAGCGTTGAGGATTTGACCGCTAAATTATCCGATAAGGAAAAAGAACGCATGGGGCTTGCCAGGGACCTTGGGGCATTAAAGTCCTCAAAGCATGAAGTTGAGGCGGAGGTAAATCGTTTGCAGACGGTCAAGGGGGATAGTCAGTCTCAGGTAACACAGATGAATACCCGACTGCGAGAATTGAGCCAACAGTATATGCAGGCAAAAAAATCTTCTGACGATTTGAGGGAATCATTGCATAGAAAGCAGCAGGAGATGGAGGATAAGTCTTCTCAGATTTCCCGTATTCAGGAAGAACTCGATAGCCTGAAGGAAGAAAAGAAGGGATTGCAATCGTCATTACGGCAAAAAGAGCAGAGTATCCAAGAGCTTAAGTCAACGCTTGACAGTTCGGAAACGCGCGTTTCCACCTTGCAGCAGCAGCTGCAGTCTGATAAGGAATTGCGCGGTTTGGCTGCGGATCAGTTGAGTCAGGCGACCATGTTGAATAATTCTTTGAAGAAAAGGTTGAAAAGTATTTCTGTCGAGCTTGAAATGCTCAGGCAAGAAAAAAGCAATTTGATGCGCTAATACATATTACTATGGCAGATAATTCTCAAAGCCCGGAAAAACAACTCTTGAATTTGATCGAGAAGCCTTCTTCGCAGAAAACGCCCGTAAGTTCCGTTATCGGCGCTGTGAAGCGGCAAGGCATGGGGTTGGTCGATACCGGTATGTTCAAGGGGAAATCATCTTTCTTTAAGGATGCATTCAAAGGGGGCATTCCCGGATTTGATATGCGTTCTTGGGATATTAAAACACTCAATGTGTTATTCGAAGTTTTTATTGTGCTCTTGGTCGCGATCTTTTTGGTGAATCTGGCTGTTTCAATTGCGCATTTGGGGAAAAAGGTGAAGTTTGAGGTTAAGCTTGCCAAGCCGTCGGAGTATCGGATCGCACCGGTAGCTTCGTTACTGAAAGGACCGGCGATTTATGTTGAGAAAGCCCGTGAGCGTGATATTTTCCGTATGGGGGCCAGGCCGCCTGATTCTGATGGCTTGTCCAAGGGGCCGTCTCAACGTATCCTTGATGCTACCTCGCAATACCGCTTGGCCGGTATTTCATGGTCTGATGATCCGGATGTTATGATCGAAGATACCAAGAACCAGCGCACCTATTTTCTTAAAAAAGGGCAGATTATCGATAATGATGTTCGTGTTCAATCGGTGTCCAAGGAAAAAGTCATATTAAGTTATCAGGGCGAGGAGGTTGAACTGCGATGATGCGGCGCGGTGTCTTCTATGCGTTTGTGTTCTTGGGTTTATCAGCCAGCAGTTTGAATGTCGCTGCCAGCGATGTGCCGGCTGCCCTTGTCCCGGTACCCGAAGACGCGCGTATTTCGCTTTCCCTGCGCAATATTGATATTAATGACGCCCTTAAATTCTTTGCCGTTAAGTCGGGATTTAATATCGTGCCGACCCGGAAAGTCACCGGAAGGGTTACGTTAAACGTTGAGAACGTTCCGGTGCGTGACATCTTTGATATTATGCTTCGTTCCAACTCCCTTGCGTATGATAAACATGGCATGATCTATAACGTCATGACCGAAGGCGAATATAAAGAGCGTTACGGGAAGAATTTTTCCGATTCGCGAACGGTCAAGATATTCCGCCTTAAATACGCGGTTCCGGAGCAGGTTTTCAATATCCTTGATACCCTTAAAAGCGATATCGGCAGGCTTTTGGCTCAGCCGGAGTCAGGGGCAGTTATGTTGATCGATACTCCTGAAAAGATCGCTGAGGCGGAAAAAGCGATCGAAGCGTTGGAGCAGAAAAACACCTTAAAGGTTTTTAATCTTAAATACGCGCGCGCCAAGGATGTAGAAGACCAGCTTAAACAGCAGCTCGATCTGAAGAAAGTAGGATCGGTGAAGTCCGATGAGCGCACCAACCAAGTTGTTGTGCAGACTTTACCGGAACGTATGAAAAACATTGAGGAGCTGATAGCCAGCCTTGATAAAAAAACAAAGGGCGTTTTGATCGACACCAAGATATTGAAGATAAAATTGACCAATCAGCGGGATGAAGGGGTTCAGTGGGAAGGTCTTTTTAACCTGGCAAAGCAATATGGCATGACGTATCTGGGCTCGACACCGTTTGCCGTTATGACGGCGGGGGTGACCAGTCCGACGTTTCAGTCCAGGACCGATTATTACAATAGCATCGGCAACCAGATCGGATCGTATCCGTTCAGCGGCACGACGAGTTCTTTGAATTCGAGCACAAAATCGGTTTTAGGCAAGAATATGCATATCGGTATGGTCGGCACCCGGCGAGGTTTTGACCTCCTGGTTAATTTTCTTCAGACGATCGGCAAGACTAAGATATTAGCAAGTCCTTCGATCTCGGTCATTAATAATCAGGAAGCCAAGATCCATGTGGGTGAACGGCAAGCGTATGTTACGACAACGACAACTGTCGGCAGTACTTCAACAACGACGTCGGAAGAGGTTACCTACGTGGATACCGGCGTGCGTCTTTCAGTCATCCCCACGATCAATGATGACGGATATATAACCATGAAAGTCAAGCCGGAGATATCAAGTATCCTTGGATATGTTATCTCTTCGAGCAATAACAGGATCCCTATTATAGATACGAACGTAGCCGAAACCACGGTTATCGCAAAAGACGGCGCTACCGTTATTATCGGCGGTTTAGGCAGGGAAGAAAAATCTGAAACAACGGAA
>CAZJJL010000056.1:3223-3966 GCA_964546325.1 uncultured Planctomycetales bacterium
CGGTGCGGGTCGAGTTGATCATTATGTTGACTCCCGTAATTTTTGAAGGCGATAAATTTATAAACATGAAGGAAAATCAGAGATTCCAGGTAAAGGGAGCCAAACGTTTTGATGTCTTTAGACCGGAAAGCGGCGGTGACTATCAGCCTAAAGAAGTGCAAGAGGGACAGGAAGCGGATGCCGGTATGCCATCCAAGGGGTTCCGTTTATATGATAGCGGGATGTTTAAACAGGATCAATTGCCTCCGGCGTCAACCGTGCCTCCTGCAACAGGTCAGCCGTTACCGCTCATTGCGCCGGGTAAATTATTGGTAAAAGGGTCAAAAACGTACGATTAATATATATAGGTATTATTAACCATATCCCAAAAGGGCAAGGATAACTATGAAAAAAATTCTCTGTGGTATCGCAGCAGCGCTGGTTGTGTTTTCATCCGCCTACTCGCAAGACAAGGGTAGCTACGAAGAAGACCTGGATACCATTACCGCAGAATTCAACGCTATGCGTAATGAACTTGCTGCGACCAGGGATGCCTATGGAAAGCTTAAAGACGAAAGGTTCCAGCTTATAGGCGATAAAAATACGCTCACCAGTCAGTTGACCGATTACCGTAACAAGGAAAAGTCGATGCAGGCGCAATACCAGCAATTGACATCGTCGATCGCGGATAAAGATAAGCTGATCGGAGAGCTCAATAGGAATAAACAGGATTTGACGGTACGGGTGAAAGAATGCGAAACAAA
>CAZJJL010000056.1:3989-8745 GCA_964546325.1 uncultured Planctomycetales bacterium
GTTAAACAGGATTCTTTGGAGAGTAATTATCGTGATTGCCAAACCAAATTGGATCAATTACAGCGGGAGAAACCCGGTTTGTTAGGGCAGTTGGATGCATTAAAGACCAAAGGGGCATCGGCGCAGCAGCAGGTGCAGCAGTTAGATGCGGTGCTTCAGGAGAAAGAGAAAGTGATTGCCGATTTAACGCAGAATAAACAGCGTTTTGCTGATCAGTCGCGGGATTATGCGATGCGCATTGATCAGTTACAGACGGAAAAGACGAATCTGCAAAGTCAATTCGATGTTTCCAAATCCAAAGAAGAATATTTGCAGGCTGAAGTCAAGGATTATGAGGCGCGTTTAGCGCAGTTACAAACCGATAAGGCAACATTTCAGAATCAAATCCAGCAGTTGACGCAATCTATGCAGGATAAGGATAAAACGATCACGGAGCTTACTCAGAGTAAACAGCAGCTTTCCGAGCAGTTAAAAGGGTTCGAAGTAAGGCTCTCGCAATTGCAGGATGAAAGGGTCGCCTTGCAGGATAAGCTTGCGGATTCCCGCTCGAAAGAAAAGACCGCCCAGATGCAGTATCAGCAGTTAGCCGCTGCCCTTGAGGAAAAGGATAAAGCTATCGCTGATTTTAACCAGAACAAGATCCTTTTGTCGGGCCAGAATAAGGATTATGAGACAAAGTTAAATCAGTTGCAAACGGAGAAGATGTCCCTTCAATCGCAATTCGATCTTTTGAAGGAAAAAGCGGCATCGTTGCAGGACCAGTCAAAAGGATATGAAGCGCGTTTATCGCAACTAGCGCAGGAGCGGCAGCAGTTTCAGGATCAAGTGCAGCAGTTAACCGTTTCTTTGCAGGCGAAAGACAGAGTGATTACTGAGCTTACGCAAAGTAAGGATCAATTGACGACACAGTCGCGTTCTTTTGAAGAGCGCTTAACGCAGTTGCAGAACGAAAAGAATGGGTTACAGCTGCAGTTTGATAATACGAAATCAAAGGAACTTAATTTGCAGCAGCAGGTTCAGCAGTTGGTTACCTCGATCGCAGATAAGGACAAGATCATTGCCGATTTGAGTCAGAACAAAGAGCAGCTCTTGGGTCAGGCTAAAGACTATGAAGCGCGCCTTGCCCAGATGCAGCTTGAGCGGCAGAATTTCCAAGGGCAGATTCAGACCTTAACGGCAGCCATACAGGATAAAGAAAAGCTGATCGGCGATATTCAGGCTAACAAACAGCAGCTGCAGGCACAAACACAGGATTATGAGATAAAACTTCAGCAGTTGACCAATGATAAGGTTAATTTGCAGGGACAGCTGGATGGTATTAAGCAGAGGGAACAGTCATTGGTTACGACGGTAAAGGACTATGAAAGTAAACTTTCCCAGCTGCAATCCGAGAGCGCTACCCTGAAAGGTCAAATTCAGCAATTGACGGTTGCGTTACAGGAAAAAGACCGTTCCATTGCAGAGTCAACACTTACCAAACAGCAGCTTGCCGCGCAAATAAAAGATTATGAAGGTAAACTTATAACACTGCAGAATGATCGGACGAATTTGCAGAGTCAGCTTGATACGTTTAAAATAAAGGAACAGCAGTTGATTACACAGATACAGCAGTTGACCCGGTCTTTGCAGGATAAAGAAAAGATCATTGCTGATTTTAATCAGAATAAAGTCCAGTTAACCGCCCAGCTCAAGGATTTTGATGCCAAGATCGCTCAGTTGCAAAACGAAAAATCGGCTTTACAGAGCCAATTAGCGGTATCAAAAGAACGGGAGAATTCCCTGCAAAACCAGCTTCAACAGATGACAACGGTAATCCAGGATAAAGATAATACGATCGCAAGCTTAAATCAAAATAAGCAGCAGCTTTTGGAACAGTCAAAGAATTATGAGGCGAAGCTCACGAAACTTTTAAGCGAAAAAGGCGATATTCAAAATGATCTGAACGCCAGCAAAGCAAAAGAACCGACATACCTTGCTCAGATCCAACAACTTACCGGCGCAGTACAGGAAAAAGATAAGGCAATTGCGTTATTAACGCAAAGCAAAGAGCAGATGCTTTCTCAGGTTTCTGATTTAACAGTTCGTGTGCAGCAGCTTGAAGCGGCAAAAGACAATCTTCAAAACCAGTTGGATGCATCCCGGACAAAAGACCAGGCAACGCAGATTGACCTGAAGAATTATCAGATCAAAGTTGAGCAGTTGCAGAGTGAACGGGCGAATTTGCAAGGCCAGATCCAGCAGTTGACTGCAGTCGTTCAGGAGAAGGACAAGGTGCTTGCGGGCTTCACACAGAACAAACAACAGCTCCAATCCCAGGTGAGTGAATATGAAACCCGTTTGGCGACGATGGCTGCCGATAAACAGCAAATGGCTTCTAAGATCAAGGAACTTACCGCTATTATTGTTGATAGGGAAAAAGGCATTGCTGATTTAGCGCAGAGCAAATTACAATTAAGCGCAAAGATCCAGGAATTAGAGACTCGTATTACTCAAATCCAATCTGATAAGACGAGGCTTGCGCTTCAAATGCAGCAGTTGACGGGTATTATGCAGGATAAAGAAAAGGCGATTGCTTCGGCATCGCAGAATAAAGAAGCTTTGACCGGCCAGGCCCAAGAGTTTGATCAGAAGATCACCAAATTGCAGGGGCAGATGGATGCGACCGATCCGACGATCGCCGGACAGATCACGCAATTGATCTCTGCCGTACAGGAAAAAGAAAAGGTTATCGCTGATCTTAAGAAAGATAAAGAGGGTTGCCTTAACAAGATCAAGGAAAGCGAAACCCAATTGGCTCAATTACAGACCGAGAAAACTACTCTTTCCGACCAGATCAAACAGTTGAACACTGCTATCGGTGATAGAGAGAAGGTCGTAACCGATATTACGCAGAATAAACAACAGCTTTCAAGCCAATTGATGGATTGCGAATCCAAGTATGTTCTCTTGCAAAACGAAAAAGTGAACTTGCAGGGACAGGTGCAGCAGATGGCTGCTTCCATAAAAGATAAAGATAAGTCGATCACCGATCTTATTGACGGAAGAAAGCAACTTGAGGACAAGATAAAGAGTTTGGGAGGGGAGCTTGAAAAGAACAAGCGGTTGTTGAGTGATAACCGCATGCTTAAACAAAAATTAGCGTTGTATGAAAAGAAATTGACGCGGGTGGCTCCTTTAAAAGACCGTCTCGTCAAGGAAAACGCCGTATTGCATTATAACCTGGGAGTTTTTTATTTACAGAAACAGGATTATAACGGTGCGTTAACGGAGTTTAACAAGGTCCTTGAGCTCAACGAGAATGATGCCGCAACGCATTATAACTTGGGGCTTATCTATGCGGAATATTTAGGTAATAAGCCAAAAGCAATATACCATTTTAAGAAGTATCTTTCATTGGATCCTAAAGATAAAGACGCCGATCGCGCCAAAAAATACATTTTGACCTGGGAAACCTGGCAGGATGAGAAAGCGGAGCCGCATTAACGTATGAAACTACATCGAGTGATTGTTCTTGGTATCGGACTTTGCGCGGTTGGAGCTTTGTGCGTGAGCGCTCAGGAGAAAGATATCGCCTCTAAGCCTGATCAAAGCGCCTTTCAAGCTCCGGAGGTTGTTTCGCTCGATTCAATGAATCAGACGCAGTCAACTCCGCCGCCTGTTGTGGAGAAAGGGCTCCCTTCTGATGCATCGGGAAGAGCGCCTCAGGGCGCAACGACGGAAGTTTTACCTGAACAAGGTAAAAAAATGGATACTCCACCCGCTTCGGAAAATAGCAACGCGACGAAAATAACGGCTGATCGTACGCAAGCGGTTCCCGTGCAAACCCCGGTGGTAGAAAAAACAGAACAACCTCAGTCTTCGGTTGAACCGGCAGAGAGCGTTGTGATAACACCGGCTCCTTTGACCGATACTACGGCAAAGACGAAGGATGCGCTGATCCGTGATGCTGCTAAACCGGCAAAGGAAGAAGAGCCTGCTGTGTTTTTGCCTCTTGAGGAGAGGTTGCAGTCTCCTATTACCCTTGATTTACGCAATATTGATATCTTTGAAGCCTTAAAGTATGTTTCTTCAAAAGGAAACTTGAATATCGTTGCTACGAAAGGTGTTACGGGACGCGTGAGCCTTACCTTACAGAATGTCCCGCTGCAGGATGTTATTGACCTTATGTTGCGCGCGAATGGCCTTGCTGCGGTGCAAAAAGGCGATGTCTTTAACGTCATGACTGAAGCAGAATACAAAGCATTATACGGAAAGAATTTTTCCGATCAGCGGCAAGTAAAAATCATGCGCCTGAAATATGCCGTTCCGGAACAGGCATTTAGTTTATTGGATGCGTTAAAAAGCGAGATAGGCCGGGTGCTTGTTGATCCTGAAGCGGGCAACGTGCTTATTATGGATACTCCCGAACGGATTACCCAGATGGTGCAGGCACTGGATGAATTCGAAAAACAGAACTTGGTCGAAGTATTCAATCTCAATTATGCCAAGGCTAAAGAGGTTGAGGAGATATTAAAGAGCCGCCTTGAAAGTAAAAAAGTAGGTTCGGTGAGGGCAGATGAGCGGAATAATCAGATCATCGTGCAGACATTGCCCGGCAGGATGCAAGAGGTTGCGCGGCTTATCAGGAGCCTCGATAGGCCGAACAAAGAGATCATGGTGGACGTCAAGATCGTTAAGATCGCTCTTACCGACCAGATGGACCGCGGAGTTGAATGGGAGGGTATCTTCAAAGCATTTGACAGCGCAAAACAGGGTA
>CAZJJL010000057.1:0-7918 GCA_964546325.1 uncultured Planctomycetales bacterium
ATTCTCCATATAATAAGCACCGGCCGCTTTACGGATATCTCCGATAATACTACGAGCTTCTGCACCACGAGAACGTTCAACCATTACCCCGTACTGCGTAAAACCTAATGTAGCAAGAACGCCTAAGATGATGATTACGATAATAAGTTCCAACAACGTAAAACCTTTCTTGTTCATGACTCCCTCCTTTGTAGGTTTAGAAAAAAGTATATATATAAAGCCGTTTAGTCCACCTCCTTCCGGCAAAATAAAGTATATCACAAAATACCCTTATATTCAATGACTAACCTCCGCTGCCCATTTTGCTGATTGAGAAGATCGGCAAAAACATTCCCACGACCATAATACCGATAACTCCCCCCATAAACACAAGCATGATCGGCTCAAACATTGAAGTAAACCGCGTCAAAAACATCTCGACGTAATCCTGATAAAAATTATTAATCTTCTTAAACATCTGCGCGAGCTCTCCTATCTCCTCGCCTATACCTACCATCTGCACAACCATAGGTTCGAAGAGGCCGCAGGCATCCATAGGGTTACTGAGGGTTTTTCCGTTACGCACTTCATCCTTAATCATATGGATTGCTTCAGCCATAATAGAATTGCCGACGCTGTGCTCGGTGATCTCAAGAGAATACAAAATAGGAACTCCGCTTTCAACAAGCGTTGACATCCCTGAAGAAAAACGCTCTACGGCCAAAGCCCTGAAAAACTCTCCGAATATCGGAAGGCTGAATAAAAACAGTTCATAGCGACGCCTCCCCTCTTTGGTATGAATATATTTGAGGAACAAAAACACTGTAATTCCGATCCCTCCGAAAAGAAAAAGGAAATATTTCCTTAAAAAACTGCTTATCTCCACCAATATCTGCGTTAAGTACGGAAGCTTCATATTAAATCCCGCAAAAAGATCGGCAAAGGTCGGAATGATCTTGAGGGTCAAAAAAAGCAACGCTCCGGTGCCGGCGAGCATAAGTATCGCCGGATATATTAAAGCCGAGATTATCTTTTTCTTGAACTCAGCATTACGCTCAAGATATGATGCCAAACGATTCAAAACAATAGCCAAATTACCCGATGCCTCCCCGCTCTCCACGAGATTAACCCATAATTCGGGAAAAACAGAATGCTGCGCCATTGCCTCATGAAGGCTTAATCCGCCTTCCATCTTACGCTGCAAGTCTTCAAGCACAAAGAGCAGCTTCCTGCTACTGACCTGCTTGCAAATGATATCCAAACATTTAAGAATGGTTACACCTGCGCCAAGCAACGTCGCTAATTGGCGGCAAAAAAGTACCAGATCCTCGTCGGAAATACCCCCGTGCAGCCTGCGGCGGCGTTTCGATGATTTCGGCATAGAAGATATTGCCTGCGCATCATTTTCCGAAGTAATATCCAATACGAGTAACCCACGGGTTTGCAAACGGGCAAGGATATCTTCCTGGTTATTGCCTTCTTCATAACTGGTGATCTTTTTACAGGAACTATCGCGGGCAGTATAGAAAAATTTTGCCATTACTCACCGCCCCCTATAGTGATCGAAATCGCCTCTTCAAGCGACGTAATCCCCGCCTCTACTTTCTTAATGGCTGATTCATACAGAGTTTGCATACCTTCGCTACGCGCAACTTCTTTTATCTTCTGAAAAGGTGCCCGCTCATTGACCAAAGACCGGATAGCGTCCGTAGCAGGTAACACCTCGGTGATACATGTTCTGCCGCGATATCCAAGCTGGTTGCATTTCGCACAACCTCTTGGCTTATAAATCAGATCGGCTTTAATTTTCGTCATCTTGATCTGCTCGGCATCGGGCTCAATAGCTTCTTTACAATCCGGACAAAGCTTACGAATAAGTCTCTGGGCAACAACGAGCAAAAGCGAAGGAGCGATCATATACGGCTCAATACCCATATCCATAAGCCTATTTACCGCTGAAGGAGCGTCATTCGTATGTAACGTACTTAATACTAAGTGCCCGGTCAGAGCAGAACGAACGCATATCTGCGCTGTTTCAAGGTCGCGAACCTCGCCAACAAGCATAACATCAGGGTCCTGACGCAAGAAACTACGCAAAGCAGCCGCAAAGGTCAAACCGATCTCGGGTTTTACCTGCACTTGATTGACGCCATCAAGCTTATACTCAACGGGATCTTCTACGGTAATGATGTTCTTGGTAGGATTCTTGACTTCATTCAAAATAGCGTACAAAGTCGTGGTTTTACCGCTTCCCGTTGGGCCAGTAAGAAAAAGCAACCCATATGGCGCATTCGCTGCCTTTCTGATATGTTCAAGCTGCTTTGGCTCAAAACCCATGGTCGAAAGGTCCAGAACAACACTGGAGCGGTTTAAAAGCCGCATGACGATCTTTTCCCCATAAATAGTAGGGATACAGGAAATACGCAAATCAATGGGCTTATCTTCCAATTTCACCATGAAAGCACCGTCCTGCGGAAGCCTTTTTTCGGCAATATCCAGTTTACTCAATATTTTTATACGAGAAACAATCGCCATATGCAGATGTTTTGCAGGCGGTGGGATCTCATAGAGCTTACCGTCGATGCGATACCGCAAGTTTATGCGGTCTTTAAAGGGTTCAATATGAATATCTGAGGCGTGCTCATCAATAGCTTGGCGGATGATAAGATCGACCAATTTGACAACAGGAGCCTCTTCCGCCCGTGCCATCAATTTATCAAGGCTTAACTCCGTATCATTGTATTCAAGATCATCGCTTTGTTTAGAAGCCGCATGAATATCGTAGGAAGCCTCAACCGCTTCCTGCAGCATGGCCTTCTTACCGAAAAACTGTTCAATGCTTTTTAAAATATCCGATCGCGTCGCAATAACCACATTGATATCGCAACCGGTGATCTTCTTCATATTATCGATCAGGATGATATCATGGGGATCAGCCATTGCCACGGTAAGCGAACGAAGCGTGCGGGAAAGAGGAATTATCGTATTTTTAAGACAGAAGTCCTGCGTAAAAAGCTTTTCTAACCCTTGGTCAGTTGAAGGCTTAAGCATCCCCGTACCAAGCGAGAAGTACGGAATCCCCAACTGCTTACCAAGAACCTGCACGAGCTGATCCTCACGGATCAGCCCAAGTTTAACAACAACTTCGCCGATCCTGCCGCCTTCCTTCTTTTGCGTTGCAACGATCTTTTCAAGCTGGCCGGCATTGATCAGCCCTTCTTTAATCAGAAGTTCGCCTAAACGAAGATACTTTTCTCGGGACATTATTTTTTAGGTTCAAAGTTATTAAGGCTTGCGCTAATGACCGCTTGCCGATCAAAACCAGTAAGAGCGCTTTGTTCGCGCACCGGTAGCACTATTTTCTTTACCTCAGCCAACTTAACCGGCGTATCGCGCACAATATGCGGGGTAATAAAAATCAATAATTCCCGCTCTTTATTCTTATCACTGTCCCCGCCCTTATGACGAAATAAGGCCCCTACCAATGGTAAGTCTCCAAGCACCGGGACCTTAGATGATACCTGACTGAATTCATTACGAATAAGCCCTCCTATGATAACCGTCTCTCCGTCTTTAATGCGCACAACTGATTTTGTACTACGTTCCTCAGGGTCTCTAAATTGATAGGTTTGACCTCCATTAGTCAAAGTGTTTCCCTGAATAGCCTCAGAGACTTTTGGATACAGGAACATGGTTATTTCATTCGCATCAAGATTAACTTGCGGTGTTACGCGAAAAATAACGCCTGTTTCAGAACGTTCCGCTTCAGCTGTTGTCGTTCCTGAACTACCTCCTGCCGATGCCGTCGTGGTCGTAACACCGATCGACTCGTTCGTGGCGATCTTAATTTCCGCAGGTTCATTATTCAAGGTTAAAAGACGCGGACGCGCAAGAAACTTGGTATCTGTCTGGGTGCGCAAATAATCAAAGATCAATTTCAAGGTATTAGGAAAACTAACTGTTCCGGGGGAAACTGTTTTTGAAAGGCTCTCTATATTGATCCAATTTGAGATAGGAAAACCCGTGCTCCGGGACGCGCTCAATACCTGGATCGCAAATGCACCGGCATTTGACCAATCGAATCCGAGTTTATCGACGATATTTTTACTGACATCAAGCATTTCAACTTCGATCATGATCTGCGGCACTGCTACGTCCAAAGAGGCAATAGTCTGCGCAATGATCTCCATTTGCATCGGGACATCGGTAACAATAAGGCTATTCGTCCGATAATCTTCGATAAGGGTACCATCAGGGGTAAGCAACTTTTTTATAGAAGCGGTTAAACCCGATGTTTCCTCCTGCTTCCATTTTCCGCTTGATCCGCTGCTTCCGCCGCTTCCACTAGAAGAACCACCTCCTGAGCTTGAAGACGAATCCGTAGTGATATACTTACCTTCCTCTTCTATCAATGAAGATGTAGACACCGAAGCGTGCTTTAAGTAAAACACTTTCGTTACTGTCTGCACCCGAGGTTTTCCCCAATCTTTAACCAGGAAAATGTTAGAGCCTTTTTCAAGCTCAAAAGAAAGGTTGTTCGCCTTAAAAAGCTTTTCTATGGCGTCTTTTAAGGGGACCTTGTCAAGATAGAGCGTGATCAGGCGATCCTGAACCGCTTCAGAGGCAATGAAATTAAGACCCGATTGCACGGAAAAAACCTTCAGGATGTCCTTTAATCCCGCGTTTTGCAGGTCCATTGAAATGGTGGCATCAGGATTCGGCAAAACAATATCGCCATCAGCCTGCGCCCCCGGTAAAAAATGGCAAACGGAAAAAAGAAACATAAGAACAAAGACTTTCATCATGATTTTCATAACGAGCCTCCTTTAGCATCGGAATCTGTTCCCGCGTTCGCAGGTGTAGCAATCGTATGTGTCCTATTTTTATATAAAACCGTAATACCTGTTCCTTTAATTTCAAGGACTTGCACATCATCCAACATGTCGCCTTCTCTTAAAACCTTATTATTGATAATTACCTGCGGTTTTTTTGTCCCCCAGATAACACCTTGAACAGTTAATGCCGGAAGTTCAACGGTTTCGTTAACCTTTTGGCCTTCCGAAGAGACTCCCTCCTTTTGAATACCAGAATCAAAAGGATCGCGCAGGGATTGGCTCGTGTAATGCACCGCAGGACGCTCGATAACTTCCTCCGGTGATACTGTTTCAGCAGATTCTAACTCTTTCATGGCGCGCATATCCCCTATAGCGAAAAGATATCCCGGCATACAAAGAACAAAACCAAGGACCATTAAGAATATTTTTTCTTTCATGCGATATCGCATAGCCTCATCTCAACAAAACAGTGCTAACAACTAACGTAGCCGTAATAAACTCGGAATCCTCCGTAGCCTGTGACGGTATAACAGAAAGATCATTAATGATAAAAACAAACGGATGACTTTCAAGGCGGGAAACAAAATCTCCCAACGCATGATAGGATCCTGCCTGCACTTTGTAATTCAAAGAATACACAGCGAAAACCGCATCTTTTTTTTCATCAGCCGGTCGCACCGACACAATACGCACGCGAGAAGACTGGGCAAGCGTACTGATCGTTTCCATAGCCGAAGTGAGATCTTTCTGGTTGAGATATTTTTTATACGCAACAAAGCGCTTCTCCAGCTTTCCGATAGTCTCTAACTCGGCATTCTTTTTTATTTCGTTCTCTTTTTCTGCGTTCAATCTCTGCATCAATTGCTGTTGTCCGACATAAAGCTTGTGCGCGATAAAAAGAGCGACAAACAAAATAACGATATTAACTACCGAGTTCTTATATTTCGAGGAAAAATTACTGGACCCCATAGTCTCCCTTATTCCCCTCTTTACAGGTAATGATGAAATCGCTTTTATTGGTTAAACTTCCGTCTTCGCTGCGCTGCATAGACACCAAACTAACCTGTTTAAAAAGATTCGCAAATGCGGGATTTGTCTTTAAATTACCAATAAACGTATTCACCAGATCAAATTCCTTAGCGCTATTACCCAAAGAAACACTGCCGCGCAAGGTCAATTCAAGCAACCCGTTATTTTGAGAATAATCATACGAAGTTAGCCAGATCCCCTCAGGGATCACCTTTGCGACGACATCCATCGGAACGGTGGCATGCGCCTGCTTTACAACAACGGCATCGATCGCATGGATCTTTTCAGAATACTGGTTACTTAAAGAAGCAAGCTCTTCATAAGAACTTTCCGGATCAACCGCCGTTACCGCAGGCCTTTGAGATTTCACTTGCTCGATCTGCTGCTTAATGGGCATATTAATATACTGCCCATACCCATAGGCGCCGGCGCAGATCAAAATAGCCAAGAGAACTAATCTAAAATCAAGTTGGATCCCCGAAAATAAAGCGCTTAATTCAGGGCCTAACAAAGCTGATTTAGCCGGCGCAGAACTACGGCCGGATAAAAGATTAAGGCGCACCGCGATCTTGGTGAATTTAGCGCAACTGGCGCTAAAACTCTTAATAATACTTAAACTAAACGGGCCAGGCCTTCCTAAAACCTTATTCGCATTCATAAAAATAGCAGCTAACCCGAGCTCTTTACTAAACCCTTCAAGATCGATGCGAAGATCTTCATTCCCCAGAAAAACAATCTTTTCAAGACGTCTTCCGGGATACTTTCTATTATAAAAATCAACCGAAACCCTCAATTCGGTCTTAAGTTTTTCCAAAAGCTCATGGGGAGCAAGCGCCATCGTTTGCAAAGTTTCATCGGGAGCGACCGAGAGCGTTATGTCACGGCTAAAAAGAGGAAAACCGTTCGCAAGAACAATAAAATTAACTTCATCATCCTCCTGTATATCGACGTTTAAAACAGCGACGATACCTCTTTGCCCTACACCGGCTAATTTAACAAACCGCAAAGCGCTAAAAGCAGCATACTCTATGGTATTAACTTTGACATTAATTTGATTTAATATAGACAGATATTTATTAAGCGTCTCTTTTTTAATTCCCGCGAACAAAACAATATTACGCCGGCTAACCTTATCATACTCAACCTGATAATCAGTAACCAGATCCTCAATCTTAAAGGGGATATATTTTTTAGCTTCAAAATTTATGGCGCCACGCAACTCATCGGAAGACAAAAGCGGCATCTCAAAAGTACGGATAATAAGGTCTGCGCCTGAGAGAGCAAGGGTCGCTTCGGTAGGCTCGATTCTGTTACGACGAAGTTCATCCTTAAATACAGCAACCAGCTTAAGTTCCTCGGGGATCTTCTCTTCGGTTCCCGCAGCAACCAGGGATGAGCGATTAATTTGGACGGTATTAACGATCTTGCGGGCTTTTGTCTCTACAAGGCTTATAATATGCGGGCCAAAAAATATACCTAATGAACTCATTGCCTGTCTCCCGGTTTGCTCAACCTGTGCCTGCTCTTAAGCCACACATCGATTTCCTTACGGTCAAATCTCCATACACCCCCAACTTTTATTCCGGAGATCTTGCCTTGATTAAGCCAGTTATAAATAGTCTGCTTTTTGAGCTTAAGATAATCGCCAACTCGTCCACGTCGATAAGTCTTGGCATATCCTTCTTCCTTTATGTATCGTATTCTTACGCAAGCTTAATTAAAACATAACCTATAATAATTGTCAAGTGTTTTTTTATAAATATACCTATAGACTTACTCAAACTTACTCATAATTATAACAAAAAAAATACCGTCGGAAAGATCCGTACGGCATACTTACTTAAGCTTACTTATAGTACTATGGAATTACCTATCTTACTATTGCGTTACGGAACAGCTTGGGGAACGTACGTATAATCAGTAACAACGTGTATACAAAACGTAGAACCTGTCTGTGGATTACATGGTAAATTAGTGCCGCCCAAACAATTCTGACCCGCAGGACAAAAAATCACGCGAACACTCCGTATAGTATTCGGCAACGCGGGATCATTAAAAACACACCCTGCAGGAGC
>CAZJJL010000057.1:7928-8732 GCA_964546325.1 uncultured Planctomycetales bacterium
TAACTGAGCACGAGCCCAGTTCATAGCAGCTAAACCAGCGTAATAAGCCTGCGTGCGTGAAAGCTCATGGCGACTGACACGCGCGTGAGTTAACATCATACGAATAACAATGTTAGCCAAAACCGTAACAATAAGAATAGTCGTTAAAACGATGTACAATGCTATCCCTTTTTTCGTACGGAGCCCTGCGGACAGATTAATCATTCTTTCTCAAACTCACCATAAACTCGTTTGCATCCTGCTGCACAACTACGTGTCCTTCTCGCGCAAGCCATCCAAGGCTCATCAGAACATTTTCTCTCGGCTTGCCAATCCCCTTGACGAGATCATTGAGGCTGGCCTCACCATGCTGGTCAAGGTAATGCCAAATATCACCCGCAACGATACCGATTTCAGTAATCATAGCACCCTCCTCCTTTGACAACATTGTAAATCAACCCGTAAAACTGTCAATATAAATCTAAACAAACTAATATCTTTACGCATTAAGTATACCACATATTTCCCGCAATCACGCATTCAAATCATACCGTGACGCAAATGACTTCCCGTCAACCCCGCAGAAGTAAAACAACCGACCAACCGCTTAACCCTGACCTAACAGCCGCGGACATTTTCCAAGCATACTTACTTCGTCATTGCGAGAAGCGACGAAGCCCTTCGGCTATGCTCAGGGCTGAGTCCCGAGCTTGTCGAGGGGCGAAGCAATCTGCTTTTACTTGTGACCTTGCCTGTCCGCCATGTTTTGTGGCGGATGACATTATGACGTTATGACTTTGCAACCCGTACAGTTTTAAGCTGTGA
>CAZJJL010000058.1:0-4913 GCA_964546325.1 uncultured Planctomycetales bacterium
ACGTACCCTTTGCCTGGCGAAGCCCGCACAAATACGCGGCTCCGTAGCCTTTTTGCGGCTCGCTCAAAACACGGGCACCCAAACTTTCGGCGACCTGGCGCGAATTATCGGTCGAACCGTTATCCGCAACAATGATCTCGCCCATGATCCCTTCACGGGCAAAAACATCCTTGATCTTGGCAATGCATATGCCGACCCCCCGTTCCTCGTTTAAACACGGCATCACGACAGAAACTTCGATCTGTTCATTCATATGCTTTTACCAAGAGATAAAAAAGACCCTGATATAGTTATTCCCTTCGTCCGCATCAATAAACGGCAGAAAATGCTTTAGCCCTTGGCCGTTAAAGAAATACAGCCTAACGAAAAGGCTCTTTCCCAATTCGCGGTCGAGCAAAATACAGGTATACACATCTTTAACCTTTGCGATAACCGCAGAAGCAGGCACATTCGAATTCTCACAAGGAACTTCGACCATATCATTGTCCTGCAAAACAAAGAAACTGCGCGGGACCTGCCCTGAATTAGAACGAAAGGTCTTCCCTGAGATATTGTACACAAAACCGTTATCAAAATATACGACACCGTCCTTCTCAGTGCCTCGGGAAAGTCCGGTATAAAACATCATGTTGCGCGAGAGCCATGATTCAAGACCTGCCTTATCGGAGATTAAATATGCCTCCTGATAAATCCGATCCATCTCCTCTCTATCCTTACCCAAAGAAACCAGATAATCGATGATCTGGCTTTTCTCTTTATCCTTGAAATTTTGGGCAATATAAACCTTGGCAAAATCCCAATTCCCCAGATAAGAGATCGCGCCCATTTTCGGGACCATTGTTGCATCGACGATAAAAGCAGCCCGTCCCGGATTCATAAAAAGCAATTTCATGACAGTCTGCGCGGCAGGTACCGGCAATTTCTCAAGAAGCGTGCGCTCAACTTCTTCAGGCTTAATGCTCAAGACATGATCAAGGATCAAAACTGCTTCAAGCGGATCGGGAACATACGTATTAATGATCTCAAACGCCCTATTGCCGCCGTTATTAAGCATCCGCAGTATCCGCGTTGCTTTCTCCTCATTATCGCTTAATAAAGCAGCCGCCATCCAATGCGCCTGGGGAGTATCCTGGCTCTGTCCGTCAAAGATAACCCGCCGTTTTGCGACAACTTTGAACCAATCGCCATAATCCCACCACGAATTAATGATCGTATCTTTCTCAGTCCGGTCTTTAATGATCGTCAGGACCTCATACCAGGTCTTATTCATTAACGGATATAACATGCGGGCTCCGTGGCTGCCCTTAGAGATAAAAACAATATTCATGGCAAGAAAACAGGCCAATACCACGATGATGCCGCCGCGCAATTTTCGTGATTTGAAATACTCCAGCAAATCGTTAAAAACCCACCCCAAACAGATACCTAAAGGGATCAATAAGAAAATAACAAACCGGACTCCACGGGAAGCAGCAAAAAGCATAACCAGCGTCCAGACAGCGAGCATAACGGCAGATTCCCGCTCAACCCCTTTGAGTTTTCCCCCTACAAATGCCCTCACAAAAACCCATATCGCAGCGCATAACGAAGCCACTGCGACCAGAGGACTGCCGAACGCGGTAGCCGACTCATTCCAATTGAATTTTCGCAATTCACCGACGGTCGAATACACATTCGGCCAAATTGAAGCCATTAACGGCTTATTCAGGATAAGCGACAAGGTGACCTGTTTATAGAGGTCCTTCAACGGCTCAACCCCGCAGAATATAAGGACCCACACGAGCGAGAAGCCAAGGTAGGTCGCAAGCGAAAAACATCTTCTCCTGACATCTTCAGCAACCTCAACTTTGGAAACAACTTTACGCACAGATACGATCACCAAAGAAACAAGTTCATAGAGAACGACCAACGCCGGAGCATACCACCAGAACGTCCAGGTAAAACAAAATAACCCTACCCAGAAAGCAGCGATACATTTGAAAATGATCTTTCGACGTTTGCTTACGGGACCAAGCGATAACAAATAGAACCAAATCGTCAAGATCGGGAAAAGCTGCGTTAACGGGTCGCGCTTAAACCAGCCGGCGCAGCTACGCGCCAAAAATATCGGGCTTAAACCTAAGAGCATCGTAGCGGTTATTGCGCCGATCAAGCGGCCATACCGGTACGAAAAGAAGAATACGCAGCTTAAAAGCGCGCACGATAAGAAAAGCGGGACATAAAAAAGAAAGGTGAAAAGCGGCACCGGGTAGAAAATACAGAATACTTTATAGGCATACGCGGAAAAATAAAAAAGAAAATTATCCCAATGCAAATAACTGCCAAGCGGCGCAAGCATATACGCATCCCATTGCGCGCCGGCGATCACTTCGTCACCGGGTCGGCCGTATTTTAATATATTCTCCACATAACGGCCCCAATGCCAACAATCAAGTTCGAATAAGAATGTCTGCCCGGTTGCATCCTGGAAACGATCCTTCATTTTCATGTAGATCGCCTGGGTTTGAGCTTTGATATTGACTCTATTGTCACGTTTATATTCGGCGATCCGCGATTTTATCAGCTGATCCTTGGCAATGGGATTGAATTGGGGGAATTTACGCAGGATCTCTTGCGCAGCCGCATTCTGGATCTGTTGATTGACGAACTGACCCGCCTGTTCCTTAAGCTGCGGGAAATTGATCGGAAAACTCCGGAAATAAAGGTTTACCCCGATCACTAAACAGAACGCAATGAGGAGTAAGGAATGTTTTTTCATTTGTTCTTGAGATTTTTATGGGTTCGTAAAACCGCTTCTATAAGCGTTAAACCTTCATTAAAATCGCTCCCCTTATAAAAAACGCCGGAAATCCCATACGCCGTTATCCCTTTAGCGCGAGGATCATCGACATACGCGCTGATAATGATAACGGGGATATCGGAATTGAATTGGCGGATCTCTTTTAATGTCGTCGGCCCGTCCATAACAGGCATATTGATATCAAGGAAAACGATATCCGGAGGCGTTTCTTTGATAAAATTCAGCGCGTCCTTGCCATTAGTCACCGAAAAGACATCGTAGCCTTTTGATTTAAGCCAAAACGCCATCGGTTGCGTGTAATCAGCTTCATCATCAACCAACAGAACACTTATTAATCTGCCCATATGCCCCTCCGATTAAACGGGTAATGTAAACGTAAATGTCGTTCCCTGCCCTTTATCCGAATCAACCCAAATCTTACCGCCATGCAGCTCCACCAGTTCCTTCACAATGGATAACCCCAGACCCGTGCCGCTAATGTCCGTTGATACGCGCTCGCCGACCTGATAAAACTTATCAAAAACTTTTCCGAGATTCTCCGGGGATATGCCGATACCGGTATCCCTCACGCTTATTTCGACTTCACCCGGCTTTTTTACCGCGGCGGTAACCGTAATCGTGCCGTGCGCAGGAGTAAACTTGATCGCATTTCCCATAAGGTTATTCAATATCTGCGTCAGGCGGTCGGCATCCACGTTGACTTCAGGAAGAGCAGCGGCAACGTTTTTCTCAATGGTAATAAACTTCGTTTTTGCCCAGTTATCAAGCGCAAAAACAGAATCGGCAATGATTTTTTCTAATGATGCGGGCTGGCGTTTCAAGGTCATTTTTCCCGCCTCTAATTTTGACATGTCCAGCAAATCGTCGATCAAACGGCTGAGGCGCTTAAGGTTTCTCTCGGCAATCGTCAAAAACTGCTCTTGCGTCTCCGTAAGCGAGCCCGTGGTCTTACTCAATATCAACTGAAGCGATTTATCGATCGCGATCAACGGCGTGCGCAATTCATGAGAAACGCTCGCAACGAACCCGGTCTTCATCCTCTCAAGCTCTTTTTGCCGGGTAATATCGCTTAATACAGAAACCATCCCCACGGTCTCGCCGTTCTCATTTTCGATAACGGCGCTTGAAGCCCGTAATATTTTCTTCGTCTCATCGCTCTCACTGGCAAGCTCGATCTCTTTTCCGCCGGTATCTTTATTCTGTTTCGTCAACGTAATAAGCTGCTCTTCCCGCAAATCCTCATTGATAGGCTTGCCGAGTTTTTCTTTCTTATTGACTCCCAGGAGCTTCTCGGCTGCCGGGTTCATCATAAGGACTTTACCGTCAGGCCCGACAACCACCAACCCTTCGGCAACACTCCGGATGACCGCATCAGTTTGCTTCTTTTCAACTAACGCGCTATTGTATTTTTTCCAAACCACTTCCTGATCCTTGGTCTTTTCTTCAATGATCGACTCGTAATGCTTTGCGACTTCTTTCGTATTGACTTCAACGTGTTTTTTTACTTCACGCGAGAAAATCTCAAGCAAATGCTCAGAAGCCTGCCGGGAAAGTTTGTCTGATTCCGTCAATTGATTAAGCACGTCTTCGACATTTTCGCTTAATGATTTATTGCTCTGTAGTAAGGCCGTCGTTTCTTCTTCCTGCCTGCGGCGTTCATCCTCTTCCAGTTTTAAACGGGCGAGTCCCT
Source organism: uncultured Planctomycetales bacterium (assembly GCA_964546325.1). Classification (GTDB taxonomy): domain Bacteria; phylum Omnitrophota; class Gorgyraeia; order Gygaellales; family Profunditerraquicolaceae; genus DAONEO01. The sequence goes on from CAZJJL010000058.1 coordinate 4,491, forward strand.
GATGGCGGGCGAGATTACTCAGGATAAACGCAATAAATACGCTTATCGCGGCAGCAACCAAAAACATGATGATTATTGATGGGGACATACGTTATTGAGCGGTCTGTGTCTGCGTTACTTCAATTTTGACTTTTACCGGATAGGTCGCTTTTCCGTCTTTTACCAGAAAACCGCGGTTGCCTTCCATAACTCTGGGCTCTTCCTGATTCATGACACGAGGATCCGCTTGCGTACGTTCCGATGGAGCAGGAACCACAAAACGGATTTTCTTATGCAACGCCTTAATGGCTTTCTTTAATTCAAACACGGAATTCATCTTCTTCTCAAGAGCCTCTTTCTCAGCTAACGCAACCGAGAGTTTCGAACGAAATTCCTCTTGCTCTGACCGTAGGTTCGTATTCTCACTGCGCAAAAGCGAAACCT